>CAMCUG010000026.1 GCA_945878835.1 Chryseobacterium gleum
GTTGAACAGAAAATCGCTCGCTGGCTAAGTGAAGGCACAGCGTGGAAATGGTCAGACCTTTCAGACGACGAATTATTTGCAGCCATCGAGTTGTCGCATGGCGAATTCGCCGTTGGATTAAAACTTCGTGGAGAAACCGACAGCTTGCTCTTTCAAGATTTGTATAAACGCAGAGAATGGGAGAACCTGAGAGAGGGGATACTGAAGAGTTTGGAGGACACTTTAACGGTTGAGATGGGCAGGGAAGTGCGTATTGAGGATTACGTGCTGGAAGTAGATCTTCACCTGCCCATTATCTCATTTCATTCAAAGAGCCCAGCTTTGGTAGCTTGGCTCATGGGATCAGAACACATCCGATACATAGAACCGTTAAACGATTTGGTAGATGAAGCCGTCAGCAGGACAGAAAGCGGATGCACACCGAACTATGACGTGGTTCAAGCCAGCGATTACACAACAACCGGAACCGGTGCTAAAATTTCGTGGCATTGGAACTACCACAATGTCCCCCAGGCGTGGGGCATTCGTCAAGGCATGGGAATAGGAGTAGGGGTCATAGATGCTGGAGTTTCTTCAAATCAGTACCTCCTCTTTCAACAATTCAATTCGGGATATTCCAATGTAGGAAGAACGCATGAAACTACCCATACGCTCGGCTCTTCACCTTATACGTCTTGCAATCATGGCAATGTCATGGCTGGATTAATAGCTGCACCGTGGGCAAGTTATGGAAATGCCATTGGAGGGGCGCATAAGGCCAATCTGTTTACGGTTAGAGCTTCTAATGATGTTTATTTGAATACTTCAGCGGAGAGATTAGCTGTAAAAAATGCATATGTCTATTTAGCGAATAAATCGGCTGTGAAGATTATAAGTATGTCTATGGGAACGCCATTCTATAGCAGCGTTTTGTTGGATGCCGTGAGCTATGCGAGTTCAATGGGCAAGTTGTTGTTCGCTGCTGCCGGGACATCGACCTATTTTACGTCGGGACTTGGAGTGATCTACCCTGCGGCATTTACAGAATGTCAAGCCGTTACTGGGGTTAATGATCAGGGCAATACATGTCAAACATGTCACGATGGTCCGCAGGTAGATTTTACCATAGTTATGGAACGAAGTTGGGACGTCAATCGAAAAGCTGTTGGAATAAATCAATACAACGATTGGCCGCAGTACATTGGAGGGTCAAGTGCTGCAACAGCTTCTGCTGCAGCCATTGCAGCAATCGTTTGGTCAACAAAACCGACGCTTTCAAAATTCCAAGTATTGTGGATTCTGAGATATACAGCGCAGTTTCCAATTCTTCCCGATAGTGAACACGGTTTTGGTAAACTGAATGCACTGAGTGCCGTTCAGCTGGCGCAACAATATTGAATTACGGAGTTTGACTTACCCAAAAAGAACCGTCAGAATTGAATTCTTTTTTCCAAATGGGAACAGTGGCTTTGAGTTCATTCATGAGCATTTCACAAGCTTGAAAGGCATCTTTGCGGTGCTTGGAAAATACAGCAGCAACAACGGCCAATTCTCCCGGTAGTAGGCGTCCAACGCGATGATAAAGGATAAGGGTGTTGATTTGAAATTGGGATTCTAAAGATTCTGCAATGCGTTTCATTTCATTGTGAAATAAAGCCTCGTAAGCTTCGAATTCCAAATAAAGAACTTCTAATCCTTTGTTCGGGGTGCGAACGATTCCATTGAATACAACTTCAGCTCCTGAAGTTGAAGAACGAAATTGCTCTAGATCAGGAAACCCTTTTGCGTCATCTATGAGCTGGAAATCTGTTTTCATCCGCCGCTAACTGGAGGTAATAAAGCCATGTGATCGCTCTCATTGACGTCATCTTTCGGACTAGCCATAAAGTGATTCACGGCAATAAGAAAAGGAATGTCATTGACCTCGGAGTGACACTTTCGAAAAGCCATCACGATCTTTTCAACAGTAATTGGAAAAGCCGGTACTTCAACACGAACGGTATCTCCGTATTGCTCTTTCAGTAATCCGAATAAATGAACCTCCTTGATCATAGACTGCGAATTAACAAACGAATTCCGGCATAAATCAAAATTGTGACCGTAATTAATCGAATTCCATTCTTGGGAAGGAATTTCAAGGCTGTGAAATTTCCAAGGATAGCTCCAGAAACAACAGCAAGGATTAAGTAGTATGTTGAATTTTCAAATAATAAATTTTGAGATTGTCGGAGCATGGGAATCAATGCCACCCAAGAGTTTACAGCAATGAAGAGAGAAGTGGTAGCTGCAATCTTTTTCTCTTCGCCCCATTTCGAAAAATAAAGAAGTGGCGAAAGGTAAACACCACCGCCAATGCCCGTTAATCCTGATATAAATCCGATTGCAGAAGAAAAGGGCCAAAGTAATTTCTTGTTGAAATGCGACGCTTCTTTCAATTTAAAGAACATCGGAATAAGCATGAAAAGAGCAGATAGTACGAGCCCAACGGACAGGAAAAGTAAGAATACTTTTTCTTCCAATTTTATTTGAGTCGCCAATAAAACAAAGGGAATACTGAAGAGAAGAAGTATGCTGTTTTCTTTCCAATCAATGAACTTGTATCGAGCAAATTGAATACAGCTGTAGGTTGTTACTGATGCGTTGCAGAGCAAGGCCAGGGTTTTTATCTCTCCTTGTGGAAGTGCTAAGGTGAAAACAGCACCTGAGAGAATAGCCAGATACATACTTCCTCCGCCGAATCCAGCAGACGAATAGATCAGCGAAATAATAAGAAAGAGTAGAGGAAGAAGTAGAAAAGACATGTTAGTTATTCGCTACAGCTGACAAAGAAACTTCTTTGAAAGTTTTCCATCCGTTTTCGGTTTCCCAACAATCGTAGATATGCAATGCATATTCGAAACCGTTGTAATCAAAGTATACATCCATGAAGTGCGCTCCTTGAATTCCCATATGCTCAGCACGTATTACTTCGATTTTCTTGAAATTAGCCTTCGACCAATCGATGCTGTAGCTGTTCGAAAGTCTTTCCAAACCTTCAAAAGTTTCAATCGCTAATTTCTCCATGGACTTGTCTAAGCCAATGGCTCTTCCGCGCTCTTGATTTTTACCATCCTCGGTCAAATCGCTGCGTTCTATAATGTCATTGAACTCGTCTTCGGTAAGATATAGTGCTCGAAAATCTTTTTCGTCGTGCGATTTTACAGCATCAAAAACAGCCTTGCCAAATTCTTCCGGAGTTTTCGGAGAGGAGGAGCATGCGCTGAAAGCGATGGCTAATAATAACGCAAAGGAGAGAACAATTCGATTCTTTAACATGAGCTTTTCAACTAGATTCATTCAAAAGTAGTGGTCCCGTCGCGGATCGAACGCGAATTCTGGGCTTCGGAAACCCATGTAATATCCGTTATACTACAGGACCAAAAAAAATCCCGACATTCGTCAGGATCCTTGGTAGCGGGGACAGGACTCGAACCTGTGGCCTTTGGGTTATGAGCCCAACGAGCTACCAACTGCTCCACCCCGCACTATAAAAGTTTTCCCCCTTTGGGACTGCAAATATAACTAATTTTACAAGCAATATGCAAGAAAAAATAGAAGAGGGAGAAATTAAGACCGCTCACAAAGCGGGTTTCGTGAACTTAATTGGAAATCCAAATGCGGGTAAGTCAACGTTAATGAACGCCTTAATGGGTGAGAAGCTGAGTATTGTTACTCCAAAAGCGCAGACCACGAGACACCGCATTATGGGGATTTTAAACGATGATGGCTATCAAATCGTTTATAGCGATACCCCAGGTGTGCTCGATCCGAAGTATAAACTGCAAGAAGGAATGATGAAATCGGTTGGAAATGCATTGAAAGATGCAGATCTTATTTTGCTTGTCATTGACCTTCTCGATAAAAAAGGTCTTCACGAAGAAACCTTCAATCGCTTGAAGAAAATGGAAGTTCCCATTTTCGTCGTTCTCAATAAATTCGATAAGGCTGGAACAGAAAAAGCCAATGAGGCATTTCAGTTTTGGAATGAAGCTTTACCAAATGCGAAAGTGTTTCCTGTTTCAGCGTTAGAAAAAATCTACACCAAAGAGTTGCTGAACGAGATTCTTGCTGTTCTTCCTGAGCACCCGGCCTTCTTCCCGAAAGATGAAATCTCAGATCGTACCCAACGCTTCTTCGTGAGTGAGATTATTCGCGAGAAAATCTTCACCACTTACGATCGCGAAATTCCTTATTCATGCGAAGTCATGGTGGAAGCCTTTAAAGAAGAGCCAACCATCATTCGCATTTCAGCCGTTATTCTTACAGAACGTGAATCTCAAAAGGCGATCATTATTGGTCACCAAGGAAGCATGTTGAAGCGAGTAGGCACCAATGCACGAAAGGACATGGAAAGCTTTTTAGGAAAGAAAGTGTTTTTGGAAATGTTTGTGAAAGTTGAAAAGTGGAGGAACGATACGCGCGCATTGACTCAAATGGGATACCTCGACTAATATGATTGTCTTTCCAAACGCAAAAATCAATTTGGGTTTGTTCATCACCGAGAAACGAACCGACGGATTTCACAATCTCGAGAGTTTGTTTCTGCCCATTCCTTTGTGCGATATTTTGGAAGTGACTGTTACTACGGAAGACACATCCTTGGTTTGTACGGGAGAATCTTCTGATATTCCAACCGAGAAAAATATAGTTTACAAAGCTTGGAAATTGCTTCAAGAGTCTTACAGGATTGGCCATGTGAAAATTCATTTGCACAAGATTATTCCTAATGGCGCTGGCATGGGCGGTGGATCAAGTGACGGGACTTTTATGTTGAAGGCGTTGAATGAATTGTTCAATTTGAATCTGAGCATCGATCGCCTAGAAGAACTTTCGGCGCAATTGGGAAGTGATTGTCCTTTTTTCGTTCAGAACAGACCTGCATTGGTAACAGGAAGAGGTGAGGGAGTGGAGCCCATTGATTTCAACTTGGAAGGAAAATATTTAGTGGTAGTGAATCCGGGCATTCATATATCTACAGCCAAGGCTTTTCAAGGTATTCAACCGTTGCCATATAATTTCAATTGGAAAGAATTTGTTCAACACAGAGATTTTGAGAAGGTTGAATTAAGGAATGATTTCGAGCATGGTGTTTTCCAATTGTATCCTGAAATTGCAGAGATTAAGTCGGCATTCTTGAAAGCAGGAGCGATTTATTCAAGCATGTCGGGCACAGGAAGTACGGTCTATGCTTTGTTTAACGAAGAACCTCAGATTAAATGGCGTGAAAACTACTTTTCTCGAACTTTTTTGCTCTAGCGAGTGTATTTAGAGTAAAATGAAATATATTTGTTCATCTCATGACCATGGAAAACAAAAATAATTCTACTACACCTCCTGTGAATCCGCTTCAAGAAGAATTGAACGAGATGAAAGCACAGAAGGAAAAACTCGAGCGTGAGTTGTTGGCTCGTGAAGAATTAATGCAAAGTATGTTTTCTCTTTTGGCCGAAAAGAAAAAGTAAATAACTTTTTTGTTTCAACATTTCTTCGTTTCTTACGGTCTTAAACCTTAATCAAAATGCGCAAGATATTTTTTGGTCTTTCTTTGTTTTTGTCTCTTTCAATATGGGGACAAAGTAACATCGAGCGAAACTATGATCCTTTGGAAGTTAGACTCTATCAATCTGAAGAGGCCTATCATTCCGACAAACAAATGACTCTATCGAATTCTTCTGTTTGGAAGGCGTTTCAAGGAGCGCATTCTAAATGGACTTCGCTCTTTAATGAGAGAACGGGAATGCCGACAAAGGCTTTCGGAAATCCGATTGAAGCAATAGGCTCTACCGATACTGAAAGAGCCACTTCATTTTTGAATGAAATGAATCAGTCTTTTTCTGCTGGAACGATTCTGCTCTCCGCGAGACCAGAAATAAAGACTAGTAAATTCACAAACGTTGTTTTTGATCAGACTTTCAGTGGAATGAAAGTTTTGTTTAGTAAGGCTTCCGTGAAGTTGGTGAATGGGAAAGTGGTTCAATTCGCTTTCGGTGTTCATCCTGATATTCAATTGGAGGAGAGGCCTGTCATAGGATTGCAGCAAGCTAGATTAGCTGCCTTACAAGGAATTACCTCAACCATTGAAATTATTCGATCAACGGGTGATATCTCAATTTTACCTGTACCTAAAGCTAGTTCGTTTGAGTATCGTAAAATTTACACAGTAACTGTTTCAACTCGCAACTCTCAAAATGTTCCGCAACGTTACCTTACATACATTGACGCGCTTACAGGAAAAATATTAATGCGAAAGAACTTGGTTTGCCATGCTGACGGTGGTCCCAAAAAAACTGGAGGAGAGGAGCTTGTTGTTGACGTACAAGTTAACGGAGATGTTTACATGACCAATCCATATGGTGTAGTCACAAATGAAGGATTAAACAATATATACGTAACAGTGTCGGGAACTGATTATGGCACGGATATAAACGGATCTGGAACCTTACCTGTTAACGCTGGTACCAATGCAATTGTAAGACTTGAGGGGCCATGGAGTTCTGTGAATACAAACGGAACAATTCCACAAAAGAATGTAACGCTTCAGGCTGGCTTAAACATTATTGATATGAATACAGCTGCTAATGTTCGTGAACTTTCTGCATATAAAAGTGTGAATCGTATTCACGACCATTGCAAAAGTTGGATGCCAACTTTTACAGGAATGGATTTCCAACTTACAACCAATATCGACTTAACTTCTGGAGATTGCAATGCCTTTTATGATGGCAGTTCAATTAACTTTTATGCGATCGGCAATGGTTGTAACGCGACAAGTCTTTTATCAGACGTCGTATTTCACGAATACGGTCACGGAATTAACGATAACTATTACCAAAGCCAAAGTTCATTTTTTTTCAATGGTGCTGTTGGAGAGGGTTATGCTGATTATTGGGGAATTTCTTTAGGCAACAGCCCAGTAGTAGGTGTTGGTTTCTATACAGACAACGAAGATGGTATAAGAAGATATGATACCGAGCGTAAGGTTTATCCGCAAGATATAGTAGGAGAGGTACATGCAGATGGAGAAATAATTATGGGTGCTTGGTACGACACGCACTTATTAATGGGTGGAGATTGGAATAATACAATGCCATTATTTGTTGAAGCCTACGCAGGTTTGCAAGCTGAAACTGCGGACGGAAACGAAGGAGAGGCATTTACTGATATTTTGTTAGATGTTTTACTCGCAGACGACAACGACGGAGATATCACAAACGGAACTCCAAATGGGAATGCCATTGTTCAAGGATTCTATTTGCATGGCATTACATTAATCTCACCAGCTGTCATAAATCACACACCACAGGCTTTCGCAAATCCTATTGTGCCGATTACACTTACTGCAGATTTAGATTTATTCTTTCCATATACACAGTACTTATCTGATGTAAACTGTCATTACCAAGTGAATAATGCACCATGGCAAACGGTGGCCATGACCGACGCATCGGGATCTTTTGAAACCAACTTTGACGGTTTTGCTCCGGGAACAATTTTGAAGTATTACTTCACCGCGAGCGATGTAAATGGCTCTGTTGGAACTGTTAATCCAGTTGGGGCGCATCAAACTTTGTTTCCAACACTTCCGCATATTATGTTAATTGGTGTGAACGAAGTTGGACGTCACGATTGTGATAATAATGAAGATTGGGGCACATGGCAAACAGGTGTTGCTGGTGACAACGCAACAACAGGAATTTGGTTGTTGGAAATTCCAATTCCAAGCGTAACAGTGGATGTCGCAACTGGAACTATTGTCCAAACAGGCGATCAAGTAACTCCAGCAGGTGAATATTGCTTCTTCACCGGAAACGGAACCGTAGGGGGTGGAATTGGAGAAAATGATGTAGACGCAGGAAGAACAACATTACAAACCACAACAATCGATCTTTCAAGTTTCATTAATCCCGTGATTAGCTACTACCGCTGGTACACAAACAGCCCTCCAGGTGGCGCAAATCCGGGAGCAGATTACTGGCAAGTTAGAATGAGTAACAACAACGGATCTACTTGGACCTATGTTGAAAATACAAAAACTAGCGATATGCGTTGGAGAAGAAACGCTTTCCATGTAAGTGATTACATGACTCAAACCGCACAAATGAAACTTCAATTTATTGCGAGCGACAGCCTTCGTCCAACAGTGAATTTAAATGGAGGATCCTTGGTAGAAGGTGCATTAGATGACTTCATTGTTTATGAAGATGTTATTATTGGTGTGGAAGAGAATACAGTATCAGTATTCAATGTGACTGCTTTCCCTAATCCAACAACTGAAGCTACGCGTATTCAATTCCAGCTTTCAAAACTGGAGTCTATAGAGGTGTTAGTATTAGACGCAGTTGGAAGAACCATTCATTCAATTCCTGCTCGTGAATATGGAATGCAACTGCAGAACATAACCATTCCATCTGAGAAATGGGCAAAGGGAAGTTATCAAGTTGTTCTTCGCAGCAACAGAAATAATATCAGTACGATTCAAATAATTAAAGACTGAACCTTCGAATAATATTCGTTTTACTATTCGTAATAATCGCTGCCTCGTGCGGCGATTATTATTTTAAAAGCTTTTTAACGAAAACGGCAGGATTTCCGGCCCATACTTCGTTTTCAGGAATGTTTGTTCGAACAACACTTCCAGCACCAACAACGGCAAAATCGCCAATGTTAACGCCTTTCATAATGGTACTATCGGCTCCTATGAAAACATATTGGCCAATATGAATAGGGGAGGTCTTTGCATTTGAATCGATATCGATTGTTCTCTGTTCGATGGAAGTGGGATGGAAATCGGTGTCCCAAATTTTGCAATTTCCTCCTACAATGGTGTGGTCGCCAATTGAAATTTCTTCGCGACAACAAATGGTTGAATTGGAAAATCCGACATCTTCACCAATTGTGAGATTTGCATTTTTTCCAATCATAATAGAAGAGGAAGAGCCGCTTCCAATGATATTCGCGAATCGGTGTGAATTTACTTGGAAGTCTGCACCCAATTTGAAAGTGCCTTTATTCGAAACGAATAGAAATCCGTAACAGTGAACTTTCCAAAAGGCCACACCATGGAGAGTTAACCAAAAGGCGTTGAGAGGCCAATAAAGTATATAGAGTAGTGTCTTCAATTAATGTTTTGCATTTGCTGAATTTTCAAGATACCACTGATAAACACGTCTAATGCCTTCTTGAAGGGAAACAGCATGATTAAAACCGAGTGAATGCAGTTTGGAAACATCCGTGAGCTTTCGCATTGTTCCATCAGGTTTTGACGAATCAAAATAAAAATCACCTGTATATCCAATTACTTCAGCAATTAATTTTGCTAAATCTTCTATCGAAATTTCCTCTCCAGTACCAATGTTGATGTGTGTATTCCTAACTTCTTCCTCCGAGTTAACGAGATCTGAAAAATCAACATTTTCCATGATGTAAATGCATGCATTTGCCATATCCTCTGACCACATAAACTCACGCATAGGCTTACCAGAACCCCAGATGTTAACGACTCCATCAGACACGCCAATTGATTTCAAATATTGTAAAGCTTTCAAATAGTCTCTTTCATTTAAATCTGAGAGAATGGTTTCTGTGTCATTTTCTTGAAGGCATTTGGCAAGGTAAATTTTTCTTAGGAGGGCCGGTAACACATGTGATTTCTCGAAATTAAAATTATCACCAGGACCGTACAAGTTTGTAGGCATTACCGAAATGAAATTCGTTCCGTATTGGAGGTTATAACTTTCGCACAATTTAATTCCTGCAATTTTCGCAATAGCGTACGGCTCATTCGTGTATTCCAATTCACTGGTTAAAAGTGAATTTTCGCATAAGGGTTGCGGTGCGTTTTTTGGATAAATACAGGTGCTTCCAAGAAACAATAATTTTGTGACTCCAGACTTGTGTGCACTTGAAATAACGTTATTTTGAATATTAAGGTTTTCGATAAGAAAATCAGCACGATATGTATTGTTTGCAAGAATTCCGCCCACTTTTGCGGCAGCTAAAAATACAAATTCAGGCTTTTCATGAAGAAAAAAACGTTCGACTTCTTGATTATCTAATAAGTTTAATTCAGATCTGTTTTTTAAGATTAAATTATTGAATCCACATGATGAAAGTCCTTTAACAATCGCTCTTCCTACCAAGCCATTGTGACCAGCAACAAATATTTTCGCGTTGATATTCATCATAATCCAATTTGGGTGAGGCAAACTTAACAATTATTTGTTTGAAAGAACATATAAATCATCTGTATTAATAGTGATTTCAAGCGTTTTTTTCTTATTTTTGCAGTCTATAAGAATTAGCAAGATGAAATATTTTTTTACTTATCTACTTTTGACGTTTTCAGTTTTTGCGTTTTCGCAAAGAGACGTTAAGAAATTGGAAACTTCATTTGACTTTGGCTTCGGAAACCATTTCGGTCTTCGTCAAATCGAAGAGGGGTTCAATGTTAATGAGTTAACAGCTTCGAATGTTACTTTAGGTTTGATGAATTACTTTACCAACAACAAGTTCGGAGGAAGGTTGGAATTGTCTTACGACAAAATGGTGAACAACTCGCTTTCTAGTCCATTTCAAACGAATTATTTCAGATCAACGTATTACTTAAACGCAAGTTTGAAGAATATTTCGGGTTGGGGGAATTCAAATAGAGTCGTTAAAGGCAAGAAAACTTTCTGGCAGGCTTTTGATATTGATTTAGGTATTGGTTTGGGTTATTCAGCAATGAAGAGTAGCGCATATCCTACCACTGAGAGTCCCTTTCTGCCTAAAGCTGACGACATGCTTAACATCAGTTTCCGTTTTGCGCCAAGTATTGAGATCAGTGAAAATGTCAAATTATTTGCCTCATACACGCGCATCAATCACTCTGCACAGTCATCTACGTTCGACTTTACCAATTCAATTGACAATACGGCTTTCAAAGGGGCTTTCAGAACGTTGAATGTTGGCATTAGATACACACCAAATACAGAACGTACTTACGATGGAAAATCGAAAGATGCTCACAAAAAGTTGCACTTTTTTACTTCATTCGATGCATCTTTTGGAAACCACTTCGCTGGAAAAACTCAAGTTGAATCTGCGAAATTCAAAGGCGGCGCCATTGGGCATTTGAATATTGGAGCGAATCACAAGTTTCCAAATTCGAGACTTTCTGGAAGATTTGACATCGGTTTTGATGCCTTCAAACAAGCCAAAAACGATCCAACGTTTAGTACCAAATACTTCAGAACTACTTATCAGGTAATTGCAGACATGCGCACACTGCGAGGTTTAAACAATGAATCGAACAAAATGGATTTGGCATTCGGGGTAGGTCTTGGTTTCGCAACGTTGTATAACCCAGCGAGTACAAACACAATGAGCGACCTTTTCTTGAATGGCGATGATATGTATGCACTAGTTTTTAGTGTGAATCCTTCTTATCGTATTTCGAAATATCTTTCAGTTATTGCAAATGCTACTTTTACGAGCCACTCACTTCAATCGAGAACTTGGGATATGCAAGGCGGACAGACTAATAAAGCTTTGAATGGTCGTTTTATGAACTTCAGTGTTGGATTGAGATACCATATAGCTGATAGAAGAATCAATTACACTACCGAAATTACAAATCGAATTCCTCGCGTTTTGTCTATTGATGCCGCAGTCGGAAGTCATTTTGGAGGATCTCCAGTTGGAAGCAACTTTAATCTTTCCCCAATACCTGGAAAGCATATTGCTGTTGGATTAAATCATCCGTTTATTAATCCA
>CAMCUG010000027.1 GCA_945878835.1 Chryseobacterium gleum
GGAGCCTTTTTCGGCGCAGGCTTTCTCGACGCGGCTTTTTTTGTTGCCTGCTCCATCTGCTCTTCCATTATCTGCTGAGCATCTGGCCAAGAAATATCATCGGCCTTGGCACCCTTTGGTAGTTTGAAATTCAAATTCCCCGATTTCAAATAGGCTCCAAAACGACCATTGATAATTTGGACACTTTCATCTTCGGCAAAAGTCTTCAAAAGATTTGCATTCACACCGTTGATTTTATCGTCAACCAGTTTGATTGCTCTTTCCAAATCAATGGTGAACGGGTCATCTCCTTCCTTTACACGAAGAGAAGCGTATGTCGATTTAAATTTCACATATGGACCGAAACGTCCGATGCCCACAACAATTTTTTCTCCGTTCCACTCGCCAAGGTTACGCGGCATCTTAAATAAATCCAAAGCTTCCTCTAGAGTTATGGTATTGATACTTTGCCCCGGACGAAGCGACGCGAATTTCTTCTCCTCTTCTTCAGCCGCTCCCAACTGAATCATCGGACCGAATCTTCCAATACGCGCTATAATTGGTTTTCCAGTTGCTGGGTCATCTCCGAGAAAACGCTCACCGGAAGCACGAGCAGCCTCGTTCATTGTCTTCGTTACATTTTCATGGAATGGATTGTAGAATGTGCGAAGCATTTCTTTCCAATCTAATTCACCCTGAGCAATAATATCGAACTCTTCCTCAACTTTCGCTGTGAATTCAGTGTCAAGAATGGACACGAAGTTTTCCACCAAGAAGTCATTCACTACACGTCCAATGTCTGTTGGAAATAACTTTGATTTTTCCGCTCCGGTATTCTCAGTTTTCGTTTCTGACGTAATGTTTTTATTGGCCAAGGTATGCACCGCATATGAACGCGCTTTTCCCTCCAGGTCTTGCTTCACCACATAGGTTCGGGCTTGTATCGTGTTAATTGTTGAAGCATATGTCGAAGGTCTTCCAATGCCCAACTCTTCCATTTTCTTCACCAAACTTGCTTCACTGAATCGTGCAGGTTTCTGCGTGAATTTTTCCTGAGCAACCATAGCTCTCAGGTCTAGCATTTGCCCTTCGTGCAATGGAGGAAGAACACCACTTTCATCTGATTCTTCTTCGTCTGTACCTTCGGCATACACTTTCAAGAATCCTTGGAATTTCACAACTTGTCCTCTTGCAACTAGCGTTTCGGTTCGGGTTGAAATGTTCACATGTGCGGTTGTGTTCTCCAGTTGAGCATCGGCCATTTGACTCGCCAATGTTCTCTTCCAGATTAATTCATAGAGTCTTTTTTCGTTGGTGTCTCCGTCAACGGTTTTAACCGCCATATTGGTTGGACGAATGGCTTCGTGCGCTTCCTGCGCGCCTTTTTTCGATTTGAATACTCTTGGAAATGCATACTCTTTTCCATAACTCGTTTCAATCTCATTCTTCGCCGCATCCCTTGCGAAATCTGACAAGTTCATACTGTCAGTTCTCATATAGGTAATCTTTCCGCTCTCATATAATTTCTGTGCAACCGTCATGGTCGCCTTCACAGACATACCCAATTTTCTTCCCGCCTCCTGTTGAAGGGTTGAAGTAGTGAATGGCGCTGCTGGGGATTTTGTTCCAGGCTTCATCTCTAAAGAAGCAATCGCAAATTCTGCTTCTTTGCAATCTTCTAAGAATGACTGAGCAGCAGTTCCATCTGAAATTCTCCCATTATAATCTGCCTTCAAAACGGCATCTGGCAAATTGAAGGTGGCGCGAATTCCGAAATAAGCAGAGGAGTTGAAGGCTTCAATCTCGCGCTCTCTTTCTACAATTAATCTCACGGTGACACTTTGTACACGTCCGGCACTCAATGACGGACCAACCTTTCTCCACAAAACCGGAGAAAGTTCAAATCCTACTATTCTATCTAATATTCTTCTTGCTTGCTGCGCATTCACCAAGTCCATATCTATGGTTCTTGGTTTTTCCATTGCCGCTAGGATTGCACTTTTTGTGATTTCGGAAAAAACAATGCGTTTGGTTTTACTCTCATCGATTTTCATTGCCTCTAACAAATGCCAAGAAATAGCCTCTCCCTCGCGGTCCTCATCCGTCGCTAACCAGACAAACTTATTGTCCTTAATTGCCTCTTTCGCCAATTTCTTTAGTTCAGCGACCACTTTTTCAGAATCTGGATAAACAACGTAAGTCACATCGAAATTTCCGTCAGCGCTTACTGCGAAATTATTCTTTGGCAAATCACGAACGTGGCCAATACTAGCCTTCACAACGTAGTCGCTTCCGAGGTATCCTTCGATGGTTTTCGCCTTTGCAGGGGACTCTACTATAACAAGATTTTTAGCCATATTTTGTTTTTGAATTGCGGCAAAGGTATATGCATTTATCCGTTAGTATCCAAATTGGTTATGCGATTAGATATGCTATTTCTATAGAAATAGATTATTTTTGCACACTAATCAAAACAGCCAGACACTGTGGAAGAAAAACAAATTGACGAGACAAGACAGGGGGAATTTTTTGAAATTTCGACTCCCATAATTACGAATAAGCCGCAAAAAAAACTCTTGCTCGAGAGTTACGGTTGCCAAATGAATTTTGCTGACTCCGAGATTATAGCCTCTATTATGGCGCAAGAAGGATTCACCACAACACGCGATGTTGAAGAGGCCGATTTAGTGCTCCTAAACACTTGCGCCATTCGCGATAACGCAGAACAACGCATTCGCGGAAGACTTGAATTTTTAAATTCAGTAAAAAAACGCAAACCAGCAATGATGGTAGGCGTGCTCGGTTGTATGGCCGAACGTTTGCGTGAACAACTCCTGGAAGAAGAAAAGCTCGTCGACATGGTTGTTGGCCCCGATGCTTACCGTGATTTACCTCGACTCGTTTCTCAAGTGGAACACGGAAGCAAAGCCGTAAACGTTTTGCTAAGCCGTGAAGAAACCTATGGTGAAATTACTCCGGTTCGCTTGGACAGCAATGGTGTGACTGCATACATCTCCATTATGCGCGGATGCGATAACATGTGTTCCTTTTGTGTAGTTCCATTTACGCGTGGAAGAGAGCGCAGCCGAGATCCGAAAAGCATTGTTGAAGAAGCCACCGATCTTTTCAATCGCGGCTACAGAGAAGTAACCCTTCTAGGTCAAAATGTGGACAGTTATAAATGGAACATCACAGCAAAAGGAGAAATTATTGAAGCGAACGAACCAACCGTGAATTTCGCTCAATTACTTGCGTCTGTTGCTGAAGTGAGTCCGAAGCTCCGATTGCGCTTTTCAACCAGTCATCCGAAAGACATGACCGACGAAGTACTTATTGCCATGGCGAAATATGAAAACATTTGCGACTACATTCATTTGCCTGTTCAAAGTGGAAATTCAGTTGTGCTGAAGCGCATGAATCGCGGTTATACCCGTGAGTGGTACCTCGATCGTATTGCAGCTATTCGAAAGTACATGCCTGAATGTGCAATTAGCACAGATGTGATTACTGGGTTCTGCGATGAGACAGATGAGGAGCATGCAGACACGCTTTCACTCATGGGGGAAGTTAAATACGACATGGCTTACATGTATAAATATTCAGAAAGACCTCGCACCTTGGCCGAAAGAAAATTCGAAGACAATATTTCGGAAGAAGTAAAAAGTCAACGCCTGAATGAAATCATTGCCATGCACATGTCCTGCGTTGCCGAACGAACAGCTGCCCATGTTGGTAAGCGACATAAAGTCTTAGTTGAGGGCGTTTCTAAAAAATCTCAAGAGCATTATTACGGACGCAACGGTCAGAACGTGGTGGTGGTTTTTCCGAAAAATGAAGCGAAAATGGGTCATTATGTGTGGGTAAACGCTCTTTCTGCGACTGCGGTGACACTTATTGGAGAAATTGACTCCTACATCGATTGATTATTTAACATGACAGAATGTCATCTTAAACTACCTTTGTTTAGTTCTTGACTAATCGGCAATTATGGAAATTCAATCAGTAAAATCACGCTACGGAATTATTGGCAATGCCCCGGCACTTAATCGTGCACTGGATATTGCCATGCAAGTTGCGGCAACGAACATGTCGGTATTAATTACCGGAGAGAGTGGCGTTGGAAAAGAAAGCATCCCGAAAATTATTCACCACCTGAGCTCTCGAAAGCACGGTCCGTACATAGCCGTTAACTGCGGAGCTATTCCCGAAGGAACTATAGACAGTGAATTATTCGGACACGAGAAAGGATCTTTTACGGGAGCTCATGAAAGTCGAAAAGGATATTTTGAAGAAGCCAATGACGGGACTATTTTTCTCGACGAAGTTGCAGAACTTCCCTTGGGCACTCAAGTTCGGTTGTTGCGTGTTTTAGAAACAGGCGAATTCATTCGCGTGGGTTCTTCTAGGGTTCAAAAAACGAATGTGCGTGTCGTTGCGGCAACCAACGTAAATTTCGCGCAAGCTATTCAAAACGGGAAATTCCGAGACGACCTTTATTACAGATTGAATCAAGTTCCGATTTTCATGCCCTCGCTCCGTGAACGTGGAGCCGATATTGAACTGTTGTTCAAAAAATTCGCAACAGATTTTGCTGAACGTTATCGCATCCCTGTTCTTCAACTCACTGACGCTGGAGTGAACGCCCTTAGAGAGTATCGCTGGCCTGGAAATATCCGTCAACTTAAAAACATTACGGAACAAATTAGTATTCTCGAAACAGAACGTGTCGTTTCTCCCGAATTGCTCATACGCTACCTTCCGCAGGACATGGCAACGAACAAGCCTGTATTCATGGGCGGTAAGGGTGGAAACGATTATAGCGAAAGAGAAATATTATACAAGGTTTTGTTCGACATGCGCAACGATTTGACCGACCTCAAAAAGCTCGTCCTTGGTGTGATTCAAAACGAGAGTGGTTTTGATAACTCCGATGAAAACGAAGCCTTATTTCAAAAAGTTTTTGAATCCGATGAGCATAAAAATTCAGACTTGCCCGTTCGCATGACTCCTCAAAGTAATATCATACATTTGGGAAGTGGAAATAGCAGCGAAGAAGAAGAAGTTGAAGAATCACTTTCATTGAGTCAAACAGAAAAAGACTTGATCAAAAAAGCGCTTCAGAAGCACAGAAACCGACGTAAATATGCCGCGCAAGAACTTGGGATTTCAGAACGCACGTTGTACAGAAAAATTAAAGAATACGATTTAGGTAAATGAAAAAATCTACCGTTGGACTGCTGCTTGTAATGCTTCTTTTCGCTTCCTGCGAGATAAGATATTCCTTTAGTGGCGGTCAATTCAGCGGAGCAAAGACTTTTTCTGTGTCTTATTTGAAACCGCAAACAGCGCTTGCCTCTCCGACCTATTCTCAAAGATTAACAGAGAATTTCAAAGACGTGATGCTTTCGCAAAGTCCACTTTCCTTGAGTGAAACAAATGGCGACTTGCAATTTGAAGGAAGTGTTACAAATTACGTGGTTGCACCAATGGCTATTCAAAGCAACGAAACGGCTTCATTGACAAGACTCTCCATTACAGTTAAAATAAAATACACGAATACATTAGAGCCTGATTTGAATTTTGAGAAATCATTCACGAAATTCGCAGACTTCGCGGCAACTGAAAGTTTATTCGCTGTTCAAGAAGATCTGTGGAAGCAGATCAACGATCAGCTCGCTCAAGAAATATATAACGCTAGTGTAGGCAATTGGTAATGGAAAACACACAATTCAATGAGCTCTTGAAGTCGCCACATTTGCTGGCTTCTATGCCTATTGAAGAACTGGAAGACCTTACTAAAAACTATCCTTGGTTCAGTTTAGCGCATTCGTATTTAGCGAAAGCATATCAGGAAAACAAAAGTCACAAGACTTCCGGACAGATCGCCCTAGCCTCTACCCTTCATTCCAATAGAACATGGCTTTACGGTTTTTTGAAAGAGCCCATTCTTCAGAAGCAAACCCAGACTGAAATTGCCGATACCCTTCCAACCGAAACAATTACAGAGACGGTTGTTGAAGTTACTCCAAGCGCAGCAGCACCATCAAACACGTTGGCTGAATTGGCGGCATCGATGATGGAAGAGCTAGAACCAGATGTAAGAGAAGTTAAGAGAGGGGAAAAACCAGAGGTAAGAGAAGTTAAGAGAGGGGAAGAACCGGAGGTAAGAGATTTAGATTTTTTAGATAAATCAATTTTAGCAACCGCTGTTTCGAGTTCGATATTTTTAGAGGTGAGTGAGGATGTTGCGGAACAAGATTCTGCGAAAGATGCCATGCAAGATTCTGCGAAAGATTTTGCGCAAAGTGCTTCGCAAGGTCCTGCGGAAGGTGGAGAGAGCGAGGCTTTGTTCACTTGGTTGAGGAGTGTGAGTGACGATGAAGGAGAATCAGAAACAGAAACAACAGCGACTGTTCAGCCGTCGGTGGATTTGATAGAGAAATTCATTGCTACTGCACCGCGCATTACGCCGGGTAAGGTTGAACAATACACGGGTGTCAGTTTTGCGAAAGAAAGTTTGGAAGAAAATTTCGATTGGGTTACTGAGACCATGGCGAAATTGTATGCAGCGCAAGGAAAAATAGACCGTGCACGTAAGGCCTACAAGCGCCTGATTGAACTTCATCCTGAGAAAAAAATTCACTTCGAAAATCAACTAAAAATCCTAAACCAAAGAAAATAGAGGTTCTTCCTTTGTTACTCCTTGAATTCGTGTATCTTTGTGGTCCTCAAAATTTAACATATCATGGTATTTATCGTAACAGTTTTAATCGTAATCGCAGCTCTCCTTCTTGGATTGGTGGTGTTAATTCAAAGTCCAAAAGGCGGCGGATTGTCAGCTGGCTTCGCAGGTAGCGCGCAAATTGGCGGAGTTAAGCGTACAGCAGACTTCTTAGAAAAAGCAACTTGGTACTTAGGCATAGCCCTTTTTGTACTTTGTTTGGCTTCAACAAGCCTTTCAACTACAGCGCGTCCCGCTGCAGAAGATGAAGAACAAACAGAACAAACAGAAGGCGGTCAGCAACAAAGTGGTGACCAACAACAAGCACAATAATTGTCATTATAGCATTTTTTAAATGTCAGTAATTCAAACTACTGACATTTTTTTTGTCCTTTACTGACGAAAGTTCACACTAAACAAACAAAATCCCGCTTGGCACAAATAGTGACTGCGTCGGGCACAAACATTAAAAACAAACAAACATGTCAAATAACGTTAGACCATTAGGAGATCGCGTTTTGGTAGAGCCCGCTGAGGCTGAAACCACAACCCTTTCTGGAATTATCATTCCTGAAACAGCGAAAGAAAAGCCTCAAAGAGGAACTGTAATCGCTGTAGGCCCTGGAAAAAAAGATGAGCCAACAACGGTTAAACCGGGTGATACTATTTTATACGGCAAGTATGCCGGAACAGAGATTAGCGTTGACGGAAAAGATCTTCTGATCATGCGCGAGTCGGACATTTTTGCAATTGTTTAATTACTAAATTTTAGAAAATCATGGCAAAAGAAATCACATTCGACACCGTAGCGAGAGAGAAATTAAAAGCAGGTGTTGATGCATTAGCAAATGCAGTAAAAGTTACTTTGGGTCCAAAAGGACGTAATGTAGTTATCGATAAAAAATTCGGTGCACCGCACATCACGAAAGATGGCGTAACCGTTGCGAAAGAAATTGAATTGTCTGACCCTATTGAAAACATGGGCGCTCAAATGTTGAAGGAAGTTGCGAGTAAGACTGCTGACCAAGCAGGAGACGGAACAACGACTGCCACTGTTTTGGCTCAAGCTATGGTTGGTGCTGGCCTAAAGAACGTTGCTTCTGGAGCTAATCCAATGGATTTGAAACGCGGCATGGACAAAGCTGTGAAGGCTGTTGTTTCAGAGTTGCGTAAAATTTCAAGAGAAGTCGGTTCTGACTACGAAAAGATTAAGCAGGTTGCTACTATTTCAGCAAACAACGATGAGACTGTAGGTTCATTGATTGCAGATGCAATGAAGAAAGTAGGAACAGAAGGTGTTATCACTGTTGAAGAAGCAAAAGGAACAGAGACAGACGTAAAGACTGTTGAAGGAATGCAATTCGATCGCGGATACCTTTCTCCTTATTTCGTAACGAATACAGAGAATATGGAAGTTGAGTTAGAGAACGCTTTCATTCTTATTTACGACAAGAAAATTTCTAGCATGAAGGAATTGCTTCCTGTGTTAGAAAAGACAGCACAATCTGGCAAACCTCTTTTGATTATTGCTGAGGATGTAGACGGAGAAGCATTAGCAACTCTTGTTGTAAACAAGATTCGTGGTGCTCTGCGTGTGGCTGCTGTTAAAGCTCCTGGATTCGGTGATCGCAGAAAAGCAATGTTACAAGATATTGCAGTTCTTACAGGTGGAACCGTTATTAGTGAAGAGACTGGATTGAAATTAGACAACGCTACTTTAGAAGATTTAGGTCGCGCGGAAAAGATTTCAATTGATAAGGACAACACAACCATCGTAAACGGTGCTGGAGTTAAAGAAAATATCTTAGCACGTGTAAACGAAATTAAATCACAAATTGAAAAAACAACTTCTGATTACGATCAAGAAAAATTGCAAGAGCGTCTAGCTAAATTGGCTGGTGGTGTTGCTGTTCTTTATGTTGGTGCTGCAACTGAAGTTGAAATGAAAGAGAAGAAAGACCGTGTAGACGATGCGTTACACGCGACACGTGCAGCTGTAGAAGAAGGAATTGTACCTGGTGGTGGAGTTGCGTTAATTCGTGCGAGTGCTGCATTAGACAGCCTTACCGGTTTGAACGATGATGAGACTACTGGAATTCAAATCGTTCGCAGAGCAATTGAAGAACCACTTCGTCAGATTGTTGCTAACGCTGGTGGCGAAGGCGCAGTAGTGATTCAAAAGATTCGCGAAGGAAAAGGCGATTTCGGTTACAACGCTCGCAACGAGCAATACGAAGACTTATTCATAGCAGGTGTTATTGATCCAACTAAAGTATGTCGTGTAGCTCTTGAAAATGCTTCCTCAATAGCAGGAATGTTATTGACTACAGAGTGTGTTATCTCTGACATTAAAGAAGAAAACTCCATGGCCCAAATGCCAGGTGGTGGAATGGGTGGAATGATGTAATTCCAAACAGATCGGAACAAAAAATGGCGACCATTGGTCGCCATTTTTATTTCAACATAAAAAAATTAAGGAGTGTATTCTGTTGCGCCTTCCAAGATGTAATTCATTTGATAAACATCGTCGGCATTCAATTTTAATTTACCCTTAAATGTCAAGCGTTCGTCGGTTTTGTAGTTGCGGTGCTTTCCAACAAAACGCAAATCAACTACAGACTCAGGACCACCACCGCCGCAAAAGAAACAGTTTGCGTATGGGTATTTCGACACGACATAAAAACCAGCATCGTAATCGACTGGAATTAAATATCCCGTGATGAAAATATCTTTTTCTGCAACTGCTTTGACTGACGCTCCAAAGGTTGGCTTCCAGTAGTAAGCATCCAATTCCTTCACGTAGATGTCTTTGTAGGTAACGTCTGCAAGAGTCTTCCATGTAATTTCAATAGGCCCTTGTCCTTCTGGCAAATAAGGTACAATGGTACTTGGAACAGTTCCCAAATCAACACGCTTGTATGCATGCGCCTTCAATTTTTCTGTTCCCTCGGAGGCATTCAAGAATAATATTCCCGAAAAAATAAAAGCTAAAAATTTGATTGACTTAATCATTTGAAAGTGTTTTAGAAATGTCCATAAAGAACGCACGTAACGCAGGCAACAACGATGCCACCACACCCAAACCCAAGGTTATTCCAACTAAGTAATATTCTTGAGGAAGGAAGATCATGGCGTTGAATTCGTCGTGAAAGCTGTCCTTTGCCATATCTGAGAGCAAGGTAATTCCTACACGACTTAATACAAGACCTATGATTAAACCGAGTGCCACCATGAATAATCCTTCCAACAGAATAAGAATAAACAACTGAATTCTTCTTCCACCTAACGTGCGAAGAATTGCCAATTCATATTGCCTTTCGCGTAACGCGTTGAAGAGTGAAATGAATACACTTAAGAAAGAAATAATCATAATAAGAATTGCTACGGCTTTCACCACGCTCATGCCTATTCCGAAATTCTCATTCAAGCGATTAATTTCGATTGCCGGTAAAGCCAACTGCATGTTTGTGTTCTTAACCAATTGCGGAAGAATCATAGGAGCCATTGGAAGACGTTTGATCAAAAGGTATGCTGTAACCTCATGATCTTCTTCATGCGCATGATCTTCTTCTGCGTGCTCATGCCCATCTTCTTCTTCTGCGTGCTCGTCTTCATGATCTTCGTGCGCAGATTCAGCATCGTGATCTTCTGCTGAAACAATTCCGGCGTGCGCAGATTCTTCGTGATCTCCGTGGTCATGGACTTCCCAAATGGATTCAACTGGTGTTAAGATTAAGCGATCGATGACAGTTCCGCTTGCTTCATAAATTCCAACCACAGTGAACAATTGATCGTGACCTTCCTCCTCTTCGCCTTCTTTGTCCAATCCGTGAGTGCTCTTGAATGTCTGTCCTAATTTCAGTCCCAATGCTTTCGCTGCGTAAGATCCAACCGTTACTTCGAAAGGAGTTTCGAATACCTTTCCTTCCTTCAGTTTCACCCCATAAAAATCTGCGTAGCGCGGTGTTGTTCCCACAATTCTCCAGCCTTCGTAGTTATCTCCGTATGCCAAGGGAATAGCTTCTTTCACTGTCGGATTCTTTATAATTTTTTGTGCTTCGGAAACTTTAATATTTCCTGTTGGAGCATCTATGTGGTAGACATTCGCAAGTATTAATTGAAGTGGACTTCCCTTTGCACCGAGAACAAAATCGATGTCCTTAATATTCTTGTTGAATTTGTCGCTCAATTGATTTTCCAACAAAAGCATCATAGAGATAATTCCGACTCCGAACGACAAAAGCAAAAGTGTTAAAGTGGTTGCTCCCGCCTTTTGCCAACAATTTTTCCATGCTATAAAAATAATTTTCATGATGAATTGTGGTTAAGATTTCAATGCGGTTAATTCTATTCGCTGCTTCACTTCATCTTTTAGTCGATTGTCATGCGTAACTATGAGGAGGGCAGCTTTCAACGCATGTGTTTGCTCGCGCAACAAATTTAAAACATCCTTAGCGTTCTCATCGTCGAGCGCGCTTGTTGGTTCGTCGGCTAAAATTAATGACGGGTTATTCAGCAATGCGCGGGCAATGGCAACGCGTTGTTGCTCGCCTACACTCAACGTTGACGTTTTCTTATTTTTCTTTGAAAGAATATTTAAGCGATCTAACATTTTTTCAGCATCTGATTTCGAAACCTTGTTGTTCGAAAAATAAGGCGCTAAAAGAACATTATCTATCACAGAAAGCGACTGCACAAAGTGAGAAGTTTGGAAAACTATTCCAATGTTCTTTCCTCTGAAACGATCCAGCGAAGCGCCACTGAGCGAGCTCAACTTCACTCCGTTCACTTCTACTTCTCCGGATGTTGGTTTTCTCAATCCGGCTAAAAGATGAAGTAAAGTTGTCTTACCGGTTCCGCTGCTCCCCAAAATCAACAATTCGCTATTTT
>CAMCUG010000028.1 GCA_945878835.1 Chryseobacterium gleum
GAGCGCATAGCATCGGGCCCGGGAAGCAGAGACTATGGCATTTTGTCGGTACTCCTTCAGGCGCATTACGAAATAAAATATCTCTTCACTGTTGAACCGGAAGTATTCAATCCTCCGCCGAAAGTAAAAAGCGGGGTCTTGCGCATGCAGCGCAGGCCTCACCCACTTGTTACTTCGCAACAAAAAGAATTCAAGCAAGTGGTGAAGTTGGCGTTCAATCAGCGCAGAAAAACAATTCGCAATTCAGTGAAGTCGCTGCTTCAACCTGGAATAACATCGGAGAACGATTTATTCAACAAGAGACCTGAACAATTATCGGTAGAACAATTTATTGAATTGACTAGCATTCTATTTCCCAACAAGTAACTCATTCAGCTTAAATTAGCAACATGGCAGCATTGGTAACACTTAGTGAATTCGTAATGGACCGTCAGTCGGACTTTCCATATGCTTCGGGCGATTTAACGCGCCTTCTTTCCGATATTGGAATTGCAGGAAAAATCATTAACCACAAGGTGAATAAGGCGGGGCTTCAAGACATTCTTGGTTCATCGGCGAACATTAATGTTCAAGGTGAAACGCAAATGAAGTTGGACGTCTTCTCTGACGAAACGTTGTTGAATGCGATGCGTTGGGGCGGACAAGTAGCGGGTGCAGGAAGTGAAGAGAATGAAAAATATTTTGCCTTCGATTTAGAGCGTTGTAAGAAAGCGAAGTATGTTATTTTGTTCGATCCGTTAGATGGCTCTTCGAACATAGATGTGAACGTGAGCATAGGAACTATTTTTTCCATCTTCAGAAGAAAGAGTAGCATTGGAGATCTTGCAAATGTGAACGACTTTCTTCAGAAGGGAGATGAACAAGTTGCTGCCGGATATATTATTTATGGAAGCAGTACCATGTTGGTGTACACAACAGGACACGGCGTGAACGGCTTCACGCTTCAACCAAGTATTGGTGAGTTTTTCCTTTCACATCCTAACATGAGAATTCCTGAAGATGGCGCTATTTATAGCATGAACGAAGGGAATTTAAACGCGTGCGAAATAGGTGTTCAAGAATACATTTCCTGGTGCAAGGAAGACGATAAAAAAACTGATCGTCCATATTCTGCGCGTTACATTGGTTCGCTTGTTTCAGATTTTCACAGAAACTTAATCAAAGGCGGAATCTACATTTATCCGAGCACCACGAAAAACAAAAGTGGAAAATTGCGTATGCAATACGAATGCAATCCGCTTGCGTTCATTGTTGAGCAAGCAGGTGGAAAGGCCACTGATGGACACCGAAGAATTATGGAAATTGTTCCAACCGATTTGCACCAACGTTCTCCACTATTCATTGGATCAAAGAACATGGTTGAAAAAGTGGAAGCCCTGATTAAACAACACTCGTAAGATGCGCACTGTCCTTTTGCTTGCATTTTTATTCTTCGGGATATCAACGTTTGCGCAAGATGCTGCAAACAACATTACAAATGCGAAAGGTACTTCGTTAGCGAAATTCAACAATAGAAAAATTATACAAAAGCTTCGAACGTTCGACAATCAAAGAGCTGTGGCCATTGGCCTTGATGTGAGTTTGGGGTTGTTTGGCGTTCATCGTATGTACTTGGGAACAGATTTAAAAGTTCCTGTGATATATACCGCTACCATTGGCGGAGGTGGTGTGTTGTGGTTGGTAGATTTAGGTTTGTTAATCGCGGTGAAAGACCTGACACCCTTCAAGGATAATCCGAATGTGTTTATATGGAATTCAACTCGATAAATCATGACAGAAGGATTATCAGTTGTGCTTATCACATTCAACGAAGGACATCACATTGCAAAATGTTTGAAGGCTGCACAGGCCGTGGCCGATGAAATTATAGTGATTGATTCTGGATCTGCGGATAACACCGCTGATGTCTGTAAGGCTTACGGAGCAAGGGTTGTAACGAATCCTTGGTGCGGATATTCCGAACAAAAAAACTTTGGAAACGCGCAGGCTTCTTTCGATTGGATATTGAGTTTAGACGCCGACGAGGTTTTGAATGAGGTGCTTATTCAAAGTATTCTGAAGTGGAAGGATCATCCACAAGCAGCGTCATTCAAGCGCATGACCAATTATTGCGGAACGTTTATTAAGCACGGTGGCTGGTATCCCGATGTGAAAGTTCGTCTCTTCAATAAGCAAGAAACACAATGGGAAGGAACCATTCACGAAGTGCTTCGTGGATTGTCGAAAGAGAATACATTTTTGTTGGAGGGAGACTGTTTGCACTACTCTTACTACTCCGTTGAACAGCATTACGCTCAAGCGGAAAAATTCACCACCATACAGGCCGAGGATTTATTTCAACATGGAAAAAAATCGCCTTGGTTCAAGCGTGTTTTCAGTCCGATTTCAAAATTCATTGTCGACTATTTTTGCCGACTTGGGTTTTTAGATGGAAAGGCAGGATTCACGGTTGCGTGCATTTCGGCTTACGCGACGTTTTTAAAATATAAAAAACTACATGAGCACATTCGCCTTCCCAAGTAGTCTTGCCATAGCAAGAACAGACAGCATTGGCGATGTGATTGTAACGTTGCCCTTGTGCGGTTTCATTAAGAAACACTCTCCGAATACGCGCATTGTTTTTATTGGAAGAAGCTATACACAGGCCATTGTAGAGGCTTGTCCGTTTGTCGATGAATTCTTGAATTTCGATAAGCTTTCAGAATCTAGTTTGAAAGCAGACGCATGCGTATTCGCCTTTCCAGATGCGGAAGTCATGAAGTGGGTGAAGGCGCAAGGGGTGAAGAAACGCAGAGCCACAGGAAGCCGAATTGCCTCTTGGAAATTCGCCAATGACCGCGTGTTCTTTTCCAGAAAGAATTCAGATTTGCACGAATCGCAATTGAACTTTCATCTGTTGTATCCGTTCGGAGTAAAAGACATTCCAAGCCTTGAAGAAATTCGCGAATGGCATGTGTTGAAACCTCAAGTGGAAAGCCCCATTCAACTCGAACCGAATAAACGTTCGGTTGTGTTTCATATGTTAAGCAAAGGAAGTGCTTTGAATTGGTCGCTTCATCAATACCAAGAATTGTCGTCGCTACTGCCAGCAGCTGACTTCAACATATACATTACAGGAACCGAAGAAGAAGGGGTTCGTATTCGAAAAGATTTTCGATTCGATTCACACATTACGGATTTAACGGGGAAGCTTTCCCTTCCACAATTAATCGCATTTATTTCTTCTTGTGAGACGCTTGTAGCAGCAAGCACAGGACCGCTGCACATTGCGTCAGCCGCGGGTATTCGCGCCATTGGGCTTTATCCTTCGAAACGGCCTATGCATCCGGGAAGATGGATGCCTTTAGGTGCCAAAGCGACTTATTTGGAAGATGGGGTTGTAGATGAAACTGCTGTGCTGAATATTTCAGCGGAGGAGGTACTCGAAAAGATGAAGAACTAACGCAATCGCAAAACCACACCAGTCTTCAACTCCGCTCCTCTTTCAAGATCGTTTTTTCGCTCTATGCTGTGAATACGGATACCGTATTGTTGAGAGATATCGCGAATGTTTTCTCCGCGTTTCACCTTGTGTTCCTTCACGCTTCCCTTGAATCGCTTGGGTTGTAGGTAGACTATTTCCTTTTCTTGGAAAACATGCCCGTCTTCTATGTCGTTGTACTTCTCCAGTAAATGCTCCGAAATACCTGTGCGATCTGATAGTTCTTTCAGCGTTTCTTTCTTCTTCGCAGAAACATATTTGATTCGATTGTTTGAGATGTTGACAACCACCGAATGTTCGTTCGGTTTTTGTTCTATATCGAACTGTGTG
Source organism: Chryseobacterium gleum (assembly GCA_945878835.1). Lineage (GTDB taxonomy): Bacteria > Bacteroidota > Bacteroidia > Flavobacteriales_D > Sanyastnellaceae > CAIZGX01. The sequence goes on from CAMCUG010000028.1 coordinate 3,812, forward strand.
AGTTCATACTTTTCAATTAAATCTATCAAGTTCTTGGCATAGGTTGAACTTGTTGCATATCCGCATTTCTTAAGTCCCTGCGCCCATCCCTTGTAGTCGGTAATCTCCAAAACGAAAAGCTCTTCGTAGCGTGGTTTCTTCAGAAACACACTGTGGTCTTCGAACGACTGATCTACTGATTTGTATTTACGGAAACATTCATTCGGAGCATCATCGTCGATGTGTATGGTTGCGCCACTCCAAGTGTCGTGACACTTAATTCCGAAATGATTATTTGCTTCACTGGCCAGCTTAGATTTTCCACTACCGCTTTCTAGAATTCCTTGCGCTAAAGTAATACTGGCGGGAACACCGTATTTCCGCATTTGATCTTGCGCAATGGACGAATAATTTTGAATGTAAGCCTCTGGGGTTTGGGCTAGAGAAGAGGAGAAGGGGGTGAGAGTGAGTAGGAGTAGGAGAATGAGAAACAGGAAATAATTAATACTTCTTTCGTTCCTTTTCGGTGCCGTCTTCGTTGTAGAAGATCCACTCGCCCACTTCTTTTCCATTTTCGTATTCCCCTTCAACATATAGTTTTCCGTTTTCATACCACGTTTTATAGTCGCCGTTTAGTTCCCCATTTTCATAGGTATTCAAACTCCACTTGTTTCCATTCTGATAGTAGGTATAACAATTTCCGTGGCGCTTGGTGTCCTTCATGCGCATTTCAATATAGCACTGTTGGCTATTCGGATAGAATGCGCGTTCTCCAATTTTATTGTCCGTGCCCTTTTCGAAATACCCGACAATGCGCATTCCTTCGGAAGTTGTTTTTATGTCCCGCGCATCCGCGTCCTCCAAAGAAGTGGTGCATGAAGCAAACGCAACAACAAAAAGGGTAAGCATCCAGATTGCTTTTTTCATACTTCTATTTTTTACGTTCAATGGTGTAATTTACCAATAATTGAAGGGATTCGCGCGCAGAAGATTCTTGGAATTGATTCAAAATACCCAAGGCTTTGTCGCGAAATTCGTACATCTTTTCTGTCGCGTATGTAATTCCACCCAACCGCACCACTTCAGCCATAAGTTCTTCCACTTTCACTTTATCAGTATTGAATTTCCGAACGGTGCGAATCAATTTCTTAGCAGTATCGCGATCTACTTTTCGCAAAACATGAATCAGTGGAAGCGTTAATTTTCTTTCTTGAATATCAATACCCACTGGCTTTCCAATTGAATCTGTAGTTCCGTAATCGAACAAGTCGTCCTTAATCTGGAAAGCCATTCCAACATACTCTCCGAACAATGCCAATTGCTTCACTTGCTCATCTGTAGCAGAAGTAGAGGCGGCACCACTCTCGCAACAAGCGGAAATGAGGGATGCTGTTTTTTGACGAATGATATCGTAATAGACTTCCTCTGTAATGTCTAGCTTGCGTGATTTTTCTTGTTGAAGCAATTCACCCTCTGCCATGTCTCTCACAGCCTTGCTCATGATTCCCAACAATCGAAATTGTTGTGTTTTCACACTGAGCGAAAGTCCCTGCGACAATAGATAGTCTCCAACTAAAACCGCAATTTTGTTCTTCCAAAGTGCATTGATACTGAAGAATCCGCGTCGCATTTGCGCATCATCTACCACATCGTCGTGCACCAACGTTGCAGTGTGCAGCAACTCAATCATGGTCGCTGCAACGAACGTAGGCTCTTCTGGTTTTTGAAAAAGCTTTGCTGAAAGAAAGACAAAAAGCGGACGCATTTGCTTTCCTTTTCTTTTCACAATGTAATTGGTAACCTTGTCTAACAAGCGGTGCTCGCTTTTCATCTGTTCTTTGAAGAACGATTCAAACGCATTCATTTCGCCTTCAACTGGCGCTTGTATTTGGGATAGAGCTGACACGGGGGCAAATGTATAACAAGATTCTGACGAAAGATGTTGAACAAGATTCTATCAAAAGATACTATGTAAGATGTTTCACAAGATTCTGCGAAAGAAGCCTGCGGCTAAGGGCTTCTGCCTTACGAAGTATCTTGCATCGCATCTTTCGTTAGAATCTTGCCTCCGGCATCTAGTGAAACATCTTTCGTCAGAATCCTGCCTCCGGCATCTAGGAATTTACTTCCTCTTCCGTTTCTTCTTGATATCCGGTCCAAAAAGATCACCACCGTCGTGTTTTCCCGGTTTGTCGGAGCTGACATCGCTTGGACCTTTGTTCACGTCGTCGCAGGTGCGATCGGGCTTGTGCTTTGCGAAAAGTATCGAAGCTTTGAAAACAACAGGGATATAATGAGAATGGAAATAATCCATACGGATCTCGCCGAGTGTATTTGGAAAAAACTGAAGCACAGGAACTTCCACTTTGAAAGTGGCGTAGAGCCCGTCATTAATGGCCATTCCATAGCCCAATCCGTAATACACTTGTGAACGAATTTTTTCAGAGTAAGCTCTCGGAAGTGCATAGTATTCACCACGAGTGGAGCGCTTGTATGCGTAGTCGGCAAAAATTCCAAACTCGTTTTGAATCCATTTCCCTTTTCCAAATGGAGTAATATTACTGGTAGAAAAAGTAAGTCCAAATCTATTTTCATGAAAGACACGTTTCTCATACATCGACTGCCCATATTCATCTTCCCCATTGAATTTCTCTGAGCCATTAAATCGAACATAATGAACATTCAAATCGAATCTATTCAAGAAAATAAGCTTGTCCGTAATCCAATACTTCCCAATATCTGCCGTCCAACCCAGGCGAGGCCTTGCTTTGTATGTTCCAACTGAAAAAGCGGGATTCAAAATCGTATCCGTGGCATTCCATCTTTGTCCAATAGCCAAAGTCGGTCCAACGGAAAGAATAAGCCCCTTGGGCATATACGAAGTACGCTCATAGAAAAGCGTTTTCAAGGTCGTTCTGCGCTGTCCGAATGTTACCGCGCAAACGAAAAATAAAATCGCAAAGACTGAAATTCTCATCTTACAAATCAACAAGATTTCTTCATGCTTATTTCCTTTGGAACAATTGTTTTTTAACAGGGATGTTCTGATGAAAGATGACTTTGTCAAGATACCGAAGGCATGTGTAACATATTACAAAGTATCTTGTAAAACATCTTTCGATAGAATCTTGTGAAACATCTTGCAAATCATTTGCATCAACCACCCTAAATGTGCTATTTTTGCAGCCCGAACGGCTTCTATTTAGATTTTTTCTAAATAGGTCGATTTTGGTGAAACAAGTTGAACGTATTGTTGTTAAATGTAAGCATATGATAAAAATTACAGAAAGTGCAAAAGCCCAAGTGGCCAAGCTTATCGCAGATGAAGGTCATCCTGAACATGCATTCGTTCGTGTGGGTGTTGACGGTGGCGGATGCAGCGGGTTAATGTACAAGCTGGAATTCGATACTGAAAGGAGGGACGGTGATCAGACCTTTGAAGACAATGGAGTGACCGTGGTTGTTGACCGCAAGAGCTTCTTGTATTTGGTTGGTACCGAATTGGAATACACAGGAGGGTTGAACGGAAAAGGATTTGTGTTTAACAATCCGAATGCCTCTCGCACGTGTGGTTGTGGTGAAAGTTTTTCAATCTAAAAACGAATATGGCTTACGAAGGCGATGAGTTGTTAGAAAACGTAACCTCGAAAGAGTACGAATTCGGATTTACAACCAACATAGAATCAGACAAGGCTCCGGCTGGATTAAACGAAGATATTATTCGATTAATCTCGTCGAAAAAGAATGAGCCACAATGGCTGCTCGACTGGCGTTTAGAGGCATTCGCTATTTTTCAGAAAATGACAGAGCCTGAATGGGCGCATGTGAAATATGAAAAAACAAATCTTCAAGCGATCTCGTTTTACGCTGCACCGAAGCAAAAGAAGGTGTTGAATAGTTTGGATGAAATGGATCCAGAGCTTCGCAAAACCATGGAAAAGCTTGGTATTTCCATTGAAGAACAAAAAAGATTGAGCGGCGTTGCGGTAGATTTCGTGATGGACTCGGTTTCCGTTGCCACTTCATTCAAAGAAAAATTAGGTGAGCTCGGAATCATCTTTTGCAGCATCAGCGATGCCGTTCAAGAACACCCTGAACTTATAAAGAAATACCTTGGAACCGTCATTCCGCGCACAGATAATTATTACGCGGCATTGAATTCGGCTGTCTTCACAGACGGATCATTCTGCTACATTCCTAAAGGGGTTCGTTGCCCAATGGAATTGAGCACCTACTTCCGCATTAATGAAGCAGGAACAGGTCAGTTCGAACGCACGTTGTTGATTGCAGATGAAGAAAGTTATGTGAGTTATTTGGAAGGATGTACCGCTCCGCAACGCGACGAAAATCAGTTGCATGCTGCAGTGGTTGAATTGGTTGCCATGCGCAATGCTGAAATAAAATACAGCACCGTTCAAAACTGGTATCCAGGAGATAAAGATGGAAAAGGCGGTGTCTTCAATTTCGTTACCAAACGCGGAATGTGCGAAGGAGCGAACTCAAAGATTTCTTGGACGCAAGTGGAAACAGGCAGTGCCGTTACTTGGAAATATCCAAGTTGTGTGTTGAAGGGTGACAACAGTGTAGGTGAATTCTATTCGGTTGCTGTGACGAATCACTTTCAACAAGCCGATACGGGAACGAAGATGATTCACATTGGAAAGAATACGAAGAGCACAATCATTTCGAAAGGGATCTCTTCCGGACACAGTCAGAATTCATACAGAGGGTTGGTTCAAATTGGAAAGAACGCATCGAATGCGCGAAACTTTTCTCAATGCGATTCGCTGCTTATGACCGACACAAGCGGTGCCCACACCTTCCCATATATTGAAGTAAACAACAGCACAGCGAAAGTTGAGCACGAAGCTACCACTTCAAAAATTGGTGAAGATCAAATCTTCTATTGCTTGCAACGAGGCCTAGATCAAGAACAAGCAGTTAGCATGATTGTGAATGGTTACGCCAAAGATGTATTGAATAAACTACCCATGGAATTTGCGGTAGAGGCACAAAAATTACTTGCGATTTCTCTTGAAGGAAGCGTAGGATAAAAAAGATAATTATGTTAACGATTGAAAATTTACACGCACGCATCGAAGAGAAAGAAATCCTAAAAGGACTTTCATTAACCATTGGTGAAGGAGAGGTACACGCTATAATGGGTCCGAACGGATCAGGAAAAAGCACCCTTGCATCTGTCCTTGCTGGAAGAGAAGACTACGAAGTAACCGATGGGACTGTAACGTTCAACGGTAAAGATTTGCTAGACATGGCCGCTGAAGAGCGCGCAAGAGAAGGACTCTTCTTAGCGTTTCAATATCCTGTGGAAATTCCAGGGGTTAGCAACATGAACTTCCTGAAAGCTGCTGTTGGCGAGATTCGCAAGCACAGAGGGCTTGAAGCATTTACTGCAAAAGAATTTTTGCAATTGGTGAAAGAAAAATCTCAATTGGTTGAATTGGACGGTCAGCTTGCTAACCGCGCAGTGAACGAAGGGTTCAGTGGCGGAGAGAAAAAGCGTAATGAAATATTTCAAATGGCTATGCTCAACCCATCGCTTTGCGTTCTTGACGAAACCGATAGCGGGTTGGACATTGATGCGTTACGAATTGTGTCTGAAGGTGTGAACACCATGCGCGACGGAAAGCGTTCTTTTGTGATTATTACACACTACCAAAGATTGTTAGATCATATCGTTCCCGATTTCGTGCACGTATTGTACAAAGGAAAAATTGTGAAGAGCGGAACGAAAGAATTGGCACTCGAACTTGAAGAGAAAGGATACGACTGGTTAAAAGAAATGGAAGACGCAAAATGAGTATTGTAGCGGAACTAAAACCAACAAGCACATTCAGTTTCAACCCGAACAAGCATTCGGTTGCTGATTTCGCTATGCCTACAACCCGCGCTGAATCTTGGAAATATACCCGCGTTGGAGCCATTGACTCAACGTGGAGGCAAGCTGAACGCAATGAAAGTATCGTGGCGTTGGAAAACGGAATTCGAATTGAAAACGGATTTATTGCCCTTCCAACAGCACAAACCGAAGGTGTTTCATTCACCGCTGGAAAGAATCTTTCTTTTGAACAACAAGAACTTGTTCTTTCGTTGTTATCGAAAGAAAATAGAAAAGATCTTTTCGATGCCATTTCTGAAAACACATCAAACGATCTTGTTCTGATTGAAATTCAATCAGGAAAAATTATTGAAGAAGCCATCTCCATTGAAATAGAAAACGTTTTGAACGACAGTATGAGCGCACCTTATGTGTTCATTGTTTCAAAAGAAAATTCAATTGCGAAATTCACCATTGACTTCAAAGGAAAAACTGAACGTTCATTTCATCTAGTGCAATTATTCGCGCATGTTGAACAGTCGGCGCAACTTGAAATTCATCAACTGCAAAACACTTCGAAAAACGAATGTGTCTTGTTGAGAGAGTCTATTTCTCAAGCAGAAAAAAGTGTTTTCAAAATCACTACCGTAACTGCTCGTGGAACGTGGGTGCGCAACGAATTGAACATTCGTATTGAAGGTCAGCATTGTGAAACTTTCCTCAGCGGAGCCTACTTCCCGAAGCAGGGTCAAATGATCGATAATCATACGTTTGTTGACCATCAGGTTGCGAATTGCTACAGCAATGAGTTGTACAAAGGAGTGTTGTTCGACAACGGAAAAGGGGTATTCAACGGAAAGGTTTATGTTCACGTTGATGCGCAGAAGACCAATGCTTATCAAAGCAACGCGAACATTATGATGAGCGACAACGCCAGCATGTTCACGAAGCCTGAGTTGGAAATTTACGCAGACGATGTGAAGTGCAGTCACGGATCAACTACCGGTCAATTCAACGAGGAAGCCCTTTTCTACTTGCGTGCAAGAGGATTGAGCGAAGAATCTGCGAAACGTCTTTTGGTTTCAGCGTTCACTTCAGATGTGATGAATCGCATCTCCATTCCAAGTTGGAAGGAATACGTTCTTGCGACACTTATTCAAAATGAAATCATAACCGAATAATCATTCAGTTTTACGATATGGAAAACTTTACCCTTCAACATAAAATGAAAGAATTGAGAAATCAATTCCCAACGTTGAATCAAACGGTGAATGGACGTCCACTTGTATACTTAGACAACGCCGCAACTACGCAGAAGCCTCAGCGTGTCATTGATTCCATTACGGAATATTACACAAAATGGAACGCGAACATTCACAGAGGAGCGCATTATCTTGCGAATGCTTCCACTGAAAAATTCGAGGCTACTCGAACGGCCTTAGCGGAAATGCTTCACGCTAATTTTAGAGAAGAGATAATATTCACACAAGGAAGCACGGACAGTGTGAACATGCTTTCGACCATTTTAGAAAATGAGGTGAATGAAGGCGATGAGATTTGGGTTACTGAAATGGAACACCACGCGAACTTCGTTCCGTGGCAAGTTTTGGCGGAAAAGAAGAAGGCTGTTTTTCGATAT
>CAMCUG010000029.1 GCA_945878835.1 Chryseobacterium gleum
TCTTTGCGCGATTGGAAGACTGAAGGTCAGAAGGCAGCTTATTCGAAATATGGTTTGGCTATTCCATTAGGTATTGGAGCCTATTTCACGTACAATAAGAAGTGGAGAGTGCAATGGGATTTGAGTTGGAGAACGACATTTACAGATTATATAGATGATATCTCTACCGTGTATGCGAATCCGCAAGATGAAAAGGCACAGGAATTTGTTAACGGACAAACTTACCAAGCATTATTAGATGGCCTTGTTGCAGATAATCCACAATATACTTCTGCAGACTTATACATAGATAATTTCCGTTATGTAGATGGTGCTGTTAAGCAAGCTCCTCGAGGAGACGCTACACACAACGATAGCTATTTAACAACTCAGCTCACTGTAACACGTGTAGTTCGTGGAAGATCGAACTTCTACAAGTCGAAGTACAGTTACATGAAAGGAAAGCCTGGAGTTAGGAGATCAAGAGCGAAGTTCTAAGATTAAAAATATTGTTTCAATTTAGAAAGTGGTTTACGCAACAGCGTGAACCACTTTGGTTTTAGGCCATTTATTTTCCAAGCCAAACGATCTTCACGATTCGCGCGAAGGCGATTTTTAAAACTAACATTGCTCACACCGCCTGCGCGCATGTGAATCATTACTTTGGGAAGGTGTTGCGCACTGCATGATTCCTTGAAAAGAAATCGAAGCATTAACTCGTAATCTGCCGCACTTTTGAATTGCGTTTCGAAAGTTCCGAAGTTTTCATAGCAAGATTTCTTTACAAAAAAGGTAGGGTGCGGAGGCATCCATCCTTTCAAAAAGTTCTCTTTGGAATAAGAACCGCTTCGCCATTTTCGAAAAATTTTAGATGTGTCAATCGGATCCACATAATTTAAATCACCATAAAGGCAATCTGTTTCATTTTCTTCGAACGCGCGAACAACGTTTTCAATAACATCATTCGAACAATAAAAGTCATCACTATTCAAAACGCCAATAATATCTCCGGTAGCCAAAGCAAGTCCTTTATTCATTGCGTCGTAAATTCCTTTATCTCTTTCGCACAAAAACTTTGTCACCACCCCTTTCGCAGAATCTTGCGAAGCATCTTTCGCAGAATCTTGCGAAGCATCTTGCGAAGCATCTTGTGAAACATCTTTCGCAGAATCTTGCAAAGCATCTTTCGAAGAATCAAGATATTGCTTCACAATTTCTACGGTTCCATCAGTTGAATTACCATCAACAACAATGTACTCGATGTTTTTATATGATTGCTTCTGAACGGAGGAAATCGTATCACCGATAGTTTTCGCACTGTTGTAACTAACAGTTATGATACTCACTTTCATGGAATCAGAAATTTCTTCCAATTAAAAAGTGCAAGACTTGATTGTAGTTCCCTTTTTCGTAATAAGAATTCTGATTAGCAAAATTAGGAGATGGTCTTGTCGGAAGTATACTCGTCGAGAATTTCGCTTCAATAAAAAGGTGATCACCCAATTGAGCAATGGCCCCTAACCCAAGGCCAATATCGAAGTTTCGAAATGCGGGTGAAACGGGATAAGTCAACTGATTGGCAAGAATTTCTTGTTTTATTATTTGTCCGTAATAGAGTCCTGATAAAAATGTGAATGGCCCATTCTGATAGGACCACTGAACGGGAACTTCGATATAATTAAGTCTATATGAATAGGTATTGAAGTTCAGTGTGTCGCGTTTGGTTCGTGATCCTTTTTGAGAATAATACAGACCAATTCTAAGTCCGTTTTTTTTGTTGAATGGAGCGTTGACATAGGCTCCTCCAGTTATTCCAAATTTGTCCCATCCGCCAAGTCCATCGCCACTTATTTGAGATGTGGTCATGCCTATAGCTATTCCCGCGTTGAATGCTTGTTGAGCATTTACAGAAAACGCCAACAACGCAGAGAAAAGAAGAAGTGCTCTAGTTAATTTCATATTCAATGGCATTCAATACTTCATGGGTATCGGCATCAACTAAATAGCCAATCACGGTCATGTTTGTAGGGGTCCAGATGCTTTTTAAAGGAATAGTAAAACTTGTCGTAGCGTTGAAACCTGCAGCAGGGTCGCCTGCAATTTGATTTCCCATTGGTTCAGATACGTTTGTTCTAAGCAAATGTTCGTGCTCGTAATCTTCTATTTCAGAGGGTGTTTGACTGTAGTCTTCTTGCGGACTTACTAAATGATTTTCAACTAAGAGAACAACCAAATTCACATTGCCGGTATAACCTTGAAGGAATTGAGAATTTATGTGAATGTTGAAGACATTGTCCGCAGCCACATATTCGCAATTGGCTTGCAATTGAACAGGGGTAGCGGCATTCATCTGACTCACTACAATATCTTGCCAGCTGCTCGGATTAGCTGGGTCTAGATATTCATAACTGCTTAAACCACCTAGACGATCAATGCGCGCTGTTGGATTAAATCCGCCGTTCAGCTGCGCCCAGTAAAGATTTCCTGCAGTAGTTGTATAGTCAGTTTGAAAGAGAGTTCCGCTAGTTTCAGCAAGCGAACCCGCATGAATAGCCACAGTGACCATTCTTTCCCCCAAATTGCTATCCAGCTCCAAAGCCAAATAGGTGGAAGCCGGGCAAAATCCACACAGATGACCTGTGTATTCCTCGAATAGCACATTTTTTTCAGCCGACGCTACAGGTGTGAAGGAGGGCACTGGGCCATACAAATCCTCACGGTATTTATTCTTTGCAACAGTAACCGGATTTTCAAGTCGGTCGCACGCCCCGAAGAAGAGGGACATTCCAAGAAGGAATAGGTAATTTTTTTTCATCTTAAAAACTTGCAGTGTACATTAATTCAAAACCATTTGTAGCGGGCACGGCTCGGCAGACTCCACCAATACAAAATACACCCTGTCTGCGTTTGCCGTATCCAAGTGTTAATCTTTGTGAACCGTTGATATAACCCACCGTTCCGAATAAGTAATGAATACGCTTTTCTTCGCTTGAATTTCCGTAATTGTATTGGTCAACTACTCCTATACTCCAATGAGGAGAATGAGAGAATTCTGCAACTATAGTTGCCCAATCGCCTTTGTCTTGTTTCGTTTGTAAGCCTTGTAATTCAAGGTGAAGATTGTCTTTTGGTGTGAACTTGTAATTCAATTCTACCACTTCAATATTTGCGTATACAATTCCCTTAAAGTCATTCGTTACGGGTGTTGCAAGTGTATTGAATTCGAGATAGTAATAGGTGAATCCCGTTGAGAATTTTTTACTCAATTTTTTCTTCACTTCAAAATTAAAATCACGGACATACTTGGTTGGTCCGAATTTCACCGAGTTAAGTTGGTAAGCATCGGTGTAGGCATCAATTCCTGAAAGGCGCGTAGTGTCTAGACCATTAGCAGCCGCGAAGTTTGCAGATAGTTGTGTACCGTATTTCCCGCCGAGCTTTGTTTCTTTCTTGAAGGTATAAAAGACTTCCCCCATAAAGCTTACCTCACCAGTTAAAGGTGTTGCATATGGATATAAGGTAGCCGCTAAGTTATACGTGTGCTGCTTTGTAAGAGACGGCAGGTAGTTGGTGGGCACATCGAAAAGTTTCAGGTTGCGATCTGCGCGAAAACTCATGTTATCAATGAACTTTACTGCTGCATTCAATCCGAATCCACTTCCGCTGTACGATGCGTTTAAGAAAAAAGCTTTTCCTTTTCGATAGATGTAGGCGTTGTCGGCACTCGGATCATTAATTTTCTGAGCATATTCTCCTGAAACCGCAAGTGCATTTCTATTGAGTTGAAACCTTACTGCAGAATTTGAAACGTTATTTGGAGTTAAGAAAACAAGCGAATCCTCGAATCGAGTTTCCCCGTTTTGATAGCGACTTACAAAGCTTGCTCCTAAGGTCATTTGCGTTTGTTTTTCAACCAGTGATTTGAAAATAGAGTTCAAATTGAATTCGGCATCACTTCCACGAATTATTCCATCAGCATTGATGATTTTACTGTCGAAATCAAGACGCTGACGTCCGTAGATACCTTTCAAGGTTACACCTTTTTTCGGAGTAATGATTAATCGGGCACCATCGAGCGCATTGTCAATTCCAAGATTTGGTTCCCAATAGGTGCGCAAGGTTAATCCGTTTCCGAATTGTTCGTAGAAATTTCCTATCGTAACATTGAAAATACTGTCTTGGTATTGAATGAAGCGGTTACCAATTCCAGTGCCCTTGTATCTGTTCTGTGCGCTGAATCCTTGAATGGCATTGTTATACGTTTCAAAGCGCACTCCTGCACTGAATCCACTTTGGGTATACATTAGATTTCCAAAGCCGTTAATAGCAGTAGTGGCTGGAGGAACAGTCGCTCCAATTAGACTGTCTTCACTGTATTGTTGTGAAAGAAACTGGAAATTGCCATGCAATTGACCTGGTTTTTTCGGGTCGCCTTGTGCCTGAGCTCCAAAAGAAAAACCGAGCAAGGTTGAAAATATAAGTATCTTTTTCATTCTATTCATTGAGCTTCGAAAATACGTCGCAATCGGAAATAAAAAAAGCCCTTTCGGGCTTATATATGCTGAGAGCAAAATTACTTTTTCAATTTGAGCAGCTGCTCATGCACCTCTTCCTCATCTCCATCAGCATAATTGTTATGTTGCCAAACAATTTTTCCTGTTCCGTCTACTAAAAAAGTGTGAGGAACATTGTTTACGCCCAAAGCTTGCGCGAACTGTTTGTTGCTGTCGAGAAGGATCTCGTATGGCCACATAGCACTGCTTACGTAGGGTGCAACGCGCATCACAGAGCGTTGGTCATCGATGGATACCGCAATAATTTTCACACCTGTTTCAGCTTGCCAGTCTTTGTAAAGATCTAAGTAGTTGTTTAATTCTTTTTTACAAGGGCTGCACCAAGTGGCCCAAAAACAGATTAAGGTAGGCTTGCCATCTTGCGCAAGTGTTGCGGTGTTAATTGTTTTTCCGTTTAGATCTTTTAGGTTAATGCTAGGAAGGGTTTCTTGTGCAGATAGTCCTAATGAAACCAACAATAAGAGGATTGAAATTGAAAGACGCATAAATATTTTTTTTAAAAGTAAAAAACTTTAGCCAATGACTGTACCAAAAAAAAGAGCCGACGCATCGTCGGCTCTTCTTCCTTGATAAAATCAAGATTATTTTACAGAAACACGAACTGTGTTAACCGTTCCGTTGATTGTTACATTCAACATATAAACACCAGCAGAAAGATTAGAAACATCTAAACGTGAAGTGTAGTTTCCAGCAGCTTGGCTACCTACGTACTCAGTCATTACGCGCTCTCCAAGAACGTTGATAACGTCAACAGTAACAACGCTGTTGTTAGTTAAACCGTAAGCAACATTGATGAAATCGTTAGCAGGGTTAGGATAAACACTAACACCAGCAGAAAGGCTAACTTCTTCGATACCTACTGCAGTGTTTACGTTAGAAGAAGCAGAAGCTTCTTCGAAGTCGTAAGATCCATCGTAGTTCCAAAGAGAAGAGAAAGTAGAACCTGAATTGCTTACTGTAGTAACGTACATGTGTCCGTTTGCAGCAGCACCCCATTGCATGTCGTAGAAACCATCACCGTAAGAATCAACTGCAGTGAAAGTGTAACATCCAGTTGATGGAAGGTATACGTTTTCAATTTTAGTTGAGTTGTCAGCAGGCATTGGTGCAGCACTGTAATCAGCAGAAGCAACAACGTTTCCAGCATCGTCAGAGATAAACCATGAAGACTCTTCAGGGTAACGGTCGAATAAGATATCAACCTTAACGTGAGTTGTTCCATCAGCAGCAAATGCGATAGGAGCTGTGGTTGCGTTGTTCGTAGTGTTATCATCAGCAGAAGTGATAGATATATTCAAAGTTGTAGCACCAGTGATTGCAACAGAACCAACGTTAACAGTTGCTACAGCATAAGTAGACAAGTTACCAGTCCAGTTGTATACTAGCGGAGCAGTACCACCAGTTACAGTGATAGTACAAGCAGTTAATGCAGAAGTACCATTGTTTTGGATAGTTACAGCAACATCAACGTTTCCGCAAGTAGCAAGGTCACCATCGTAACTTAACATAGATGGGTCGTTAGACAAAGATGCTGGAGGTGGACACTCTTCAAGAGTAGCATACAAACCAGGACCGTCTAATTGACCAACTTCTGTTACAAGGCGGTTAGGGCAAATGCGATATACCGTTGGGTAGTAAGCAATAGCATAATCGTCATTGATTGTTGCAGCCAAAGCAGTTGCTGGGTTAGCAACAGGGTAATCAATTGGAGTTCCAGTTGGGTTTAACCAGTTACCTTGAGTGTTAGTGCCAGTACCAGCCAAGTCGGCATTAGTAGTAGCACCGTCACCGTCAATCCAGATTACCATAACGTCATCAGTAGTTGCAGCAGAAACTCCCGGAGCACCAGCAGGACCGTGGTTGATATACAAATCATCCAATGCACCAGAAAGGTGGAAGTTCCAACATGGACCGCACCATGTTGCAGATACATCGACATACACAGTATATCCTTGATCTAAGTAGTTGTACAAGTTGTGTGAAACACCAAATTGGTCTGTGATTGTGAAATCTTGACCAAATGATCCAGCAGGCAACTGAGCGAAAGACATTGTTGACGACATTACAGCAACAACCATCAATAGTAGAGCTTTTTTCATGTGATTAAATTTTTAATAGGTTTACTTTAGGGCTACGAATATAAAGAAATATTTCGCCCAAATACTTTTTATATCTTTGGAACATGAAAAAAAATCTTCTCTTTTTTGGATTCGTGCTTTCTTTCCAAGGGATGTCAGCCCAAAGTATTGAATTGGTCAATCCTGTGGTTCAAGTAAATGCCACGGCCTCTACCTTAACAGGGGCAGGGGAAATGGTGGCTGAATGGCCTGTAACAAATATATCAGATGTCCAAATCGCGGTTAAATGCAGCAGAAGCGTTATTACGGAAATCCCAGGCACATCGAATTACTTTTGTTGGGGAGTTTGTTATGGAGAAACAACAAACGTTTCCCTACTATCGCAGACTATTTTTGCAAGTGATACTAACCATACCTTTTACGCCCACTACAAGCCATTAGGCAATCCAGGCGAAACGCGAATTACCTATTGCTTTTTCAATACAGCTAATACCGCTGATCAAGCTTGTCAGACCGTTAGTTTTTGCTACGAGTCGACTTGTGAAATTGGGATTGAGGAGTCACAAGGTTCAAAACTTCAACTTTCGGGAAGTAATCCGATAAAAGGATTGACTTTCATGAACTATTCAATGCCAGTAGGTGAAAATGAGGGTCAATTGATTATCACAAACCTCCAAGGTCAAATCGTAAAAACATCGACTGTAAGAGGTAATTCAGGAAGCATCTTACTCAATGCACAAGATTATGCAGCAGGTGTTTATCAGTTTACTTTAATAACTTCAAAAGGAAAGGAGACGTTAAAAGTAGTTGTAGAATAATTCAATAAAGATTTAAGCAAAGGACAACCTCGAAATTCGAGGTTGTTTTATTTTTGCAAACAAAGAAAGAACATGAAGCAAATAAAGAAGAAAGAGGCGTTAGATTATCACGAGTTAGGGCGGAAAGGGAAGTTAGAAATAGTTCCTACAAAACCATACAGCACTCAGCGCGATTTAGCAATGGCCTATTCTCCCGGTGTTGCGGAGCCCGTGAAGGCTATTGCAGCTAACATAGACGACGTTTACAAGTATACAGGGAAGGGAAATTTAGTTGCAGTTATTTCAAATGGAACAGCAATATTGGGACTGGGTAACCTTGGTCCGGAAGCCAGCAAGCCCGTGATGGAAGGAAAAGGTATGCTCTTCAAAATATTTGCAGATATCGATTCAATTGATATCGAAATGAAGGCCACTGAAGTAGACGATTTCGTAAATACGGTTATCAATATTAGTCCAACTTTTGGTGGTATTAATTTGGAAGATATTAAGGCACCCGAAGCTTTCGAGATCGAAGAAAGATTGAAGGAAGCGCTGGATATTCCAATTATGCACGACGATCAGCACGGCACAGCAATTATTTCTAGCGCTGCCCTGTTAAACGCCTTGGAAATTGCCAGAAAGAATTTAAGTGAAATAAAAATAGTAGTGAGTGGAGCCGGAGCAGCTGCGTTAAGCTGTCTAAACACCATGATTGGCCTAGGCTTGAATCCGGTGAATATTCGTATGTTCGATTCAAAGGGACTCATCAACATTTCAAGAGAAGACATAGACCACAGGAAGAAAAGATTCGCTGTTGACTCGAATGAGAAATCTTTGGCAGAGGCCTTAGTGAATGCCGATGTATTCTTAGGTCTTTCACAAGGGAATATTGTTTCTGCAGAAATGGTGAAATCAATGGCAAGTAATCCAGTTGTTTTTGCTTTGGCAAATCCAGATCCGGAAATTCCATACGAAGAAGCCATGGCTGCGCGACCAGATGTAATAATGGCTACTGGAAGAAGTGATCACCCGAACCAAGTAAATAACGTTCTCGGTTTTCCATTTATTTTCAGAGGTGCCTTGGATGTTCGCGCAACCAAGATCAATGACGCCATGAAATTGGCTGCCGTTAAGGCCTTGGCGGATTTAGCAAAATCTGCTGTACCGGAAGAGGTAATGGAGGCCTATCACATTACAAATCTTTCCTTCGGAAAAGATTATATTATTCCAAAGCCAAATGACCCACGTTTATTGGTAGCTGTTTCAACAGCCGTGGCAAAGGCAGCCATAGAAAGTGGAGTTGCTAAAAATCCAATCACAGATTGGGATGCCTATGCAAGCGAGTTATTGGGTAGAATGGGACGCGACAATGCGCTCACTAGAGGAATTTCAGAACGCGCTAGAAAAGATAAAAAGCGTGTTGTTTTTGCTGAAGGTGATAATCCGAAAATTCTGAAAGCTGCAGAGCAAGCGAAAGATGACGGAATTGCAATTCCAATATTATTGGGGGAAGAATCTAAAATTCGCGAGCTCATTCGTGAGTTTGATTTGGATTTGGCAGATGCAGAAATTATTGATCCCCGTTTCGCTTCGCACAAAGCAGAGCGAGAGAAATATGGCGAGTTTTTCTATCAAAAGAGAATGCGCAAGGGTGTTACCAAAACCGAGGCCACTCGAATCATGCGTGAAAGAAATTATTTCGGCGCAATGATGGTAGAAACAGGTGTTGCAGATGCAATGATCTCCGGAATGACACGCAATTACGCAAAAGTTATTCGTCCTGGATTAGAAACCATTGGCACAGCAAAGGACATAAAAACAGTATGCGGAATGTATATTGTTCAAACCCCAAAAGGCCCCATGTTTTTCGCCGATACAACCGTGAATAGAGATCCAACTGCCGAACAATTAGTAGATATTACCCTGTTGGTGGCAGACGCAGTATCCAAGATGAAAATCGCACCAAGAATTGCAATGTTGAGTTATTCAAACTTCGGTTCTTCTCACGGCTCAGATCCAGAGAAAGTAGCCAAAGCGGTTTCAATACTTCATCACAATCATCCACATCTTATTGTAGACGGAGAGATTCAAGCGAATTTTGCTCTTAATGCCGAAATGAGAAAAGAGAATTTTCCCTTTTCTAAATTGGCTGACTCGAAAGTAAACACACTTATTTTCCCAAACCTTTCTGCCGGAAATATCAGCTACAAAATTCTTCAAGAAGTTGCAGGAATGGAAGTTATAGGTCCGATTTTATTGGGAATGAAAAGGAGTTATCATATCTTGCAGATGGGATGTTCTGTGCGTGAAATTGTGAACATGGTTCGTGTTGCAGTGGTTGATGCTCAAGCCAAAGGAACCTTAAACAGATAATATGCTATACTCTTTAACAGGACAACTCAGCGAGAAATCACCGGTGCATGCCGTAATCAATTGCAACGGCGTGGGCTATTTTCTAAACATTAGTTTGGCCACCTATTCTGCCCTTCCAAACAACGGTGAGGTTATGCTTTACACGCATTTGCATGTCAATGGCAACGACTATTCCTTGGTGCTCTATGGATTTTATTCAGATCAAGAAAAGGAACTGTTCAAGAAATTGGTGAGTGTAAGCGGTGTTGGTCCGAATACGGCTAGAATGGTGCTTTCAAGTTTGAATGTAAACGAGTTAATCCAGGTTATTGCGAGTAAAGACCTTCCTTCCTTGAAGAGAATCAAAGGTATTGGTGAAAAAACGGCCGAAAGAATTCTAGTCGATCTTCACAACAAAGTCGGTAAGGCCGATGGAACTTTTGTTGAAAAAGTTGGCGGACTGCACAATACAATCCGTCAAGATGCGTTAGTCGCACTATCCCAATTGGGCCTAGACAAAACCAAAACTGAAAAAATGTTGGATAAAATTCTTCTAACAAATGGCGAGTTGCCATTGGAAGAACTTATTAAACAGGTGTTGAAACAGATATAGCATTGTGAAAGAAGTTGTCCTCCGCCTCCTATCAAGAGCCATTTTCGTAATGGCCCTTTGTGTTTCTGGTTGGCTGGCTTGGGCAAATACATCTGTTCAAACGAGAGTAATTGCTAAATCAAATCACAATTTCGTGTTTGCCCCAGATACCGTAACGCCAATTTGGCCGAACGACGACACCCCTTCACCCAATGAAGGCAGTGGCGGAATTGAAATCCCCCTTCCCGATAATATTCATTATTCTATTGAATACAATCCTGAAACGGGTCGTTATGAAGTTATTCAGAAAGTTGGGGACAAGTTCGATTATCGGAGAACCACAACTATGGATCAAGAGGATTTTTTAAATTTTCAACTCGATAAAAATGTTTCCAAGTATTGGAACAAAATCAAAGACGACAAGGCTGCAGCGAACAAAGAATTTGCTCCAGTGATTAAAGTTGGCGGGGACAATTTCGAACATATTTTCGGATCGAATGAAATTGAAATCCGCCCTCAAGGTTCGGCCGAATTAACGTTCGGGTTGAATTCTCAACGCACCGAAAACCCTCGTATTCCCGAGCGTCAAAGGAAGAACACCAACTTCAACTTCGATCAGAAAATTCAAATGAACGTCATTGGTAATATCGGTACCAAGATGAAATTAAAGGTGAATTACAACACCGAAAGCACCTTCGATTTTGAGAATAACATGAAGGTGGAATACAC
>CAMCUG010000030.1 GCA_945878835.1 Chryseobacterium gleum
TACTTAAACTTGTTTGCAACAAGCGATCGCGTAAATCAGATGAAAGAAGATCTTACCCGACTTCAAGCCATTTACAAAGATGTGATTGTAGTGAAGGGTGAAACTTCTGTGGAAAAGGAAGGTGGTGTAACCACAATTGGCAGCACAGAAACTGTTACCATGAGCGATGCAACACTCGCTAAAATAGCAGCAGAAACCGTTGTGATTCGTAACAAATACATTCAATAAAAAATTCAGCAGATATCATGAAAGCATATAAAATTCTCCTGTTCTTATTGGTCTTTATTCCTTCATTCGCATCGGCGCAATGCAAGCCTTTCACTAAGAATAAAGTCCTTCCGAAATTGAATGGATACGTTCAAAACGACAGCTACAACTCAGCGCAAATGGCCCCTGGCGAAGATGCTGAATTAATGGTAACCTTCTTCGGTGGCCGCGATTATCGCTTGTTAATTGTTGCTCACCCTATCCTTGGTGATGTTGAATTCACAGTTAGTGACATCAACGGAAAACAGATCTACACCAACAAAGATGCACAAGACAAAGAGGCGTTTGAATTCAAAATGAAAAACACGCAACAGCTTGTCATTAAAATTAAAGTTCCCGAGCAAAAAGAAGCGGTGGTTCAACACATCGGATGTATCAGTATTGTTTCTGGATTCAAACAATAAGAAACGAATCAATCATTTAAAAGCCGCATCTGCGGCTTTTTTTATGACTTAAAATGAAGGTGTGATAAGCAAAGAACTCTGTTTTTTCCTAGAATCCATTTTCTTCCAAAACCAATTATTGATGTAATAGGAAGCAAATGCACTCGCTGTCCCTACAACCGCTCCGCTCAAGATATCTGTCGGGTAATGCACACCCAAATGCATGCGTGAGTATGCGATTCCACAGGCATACATGTAAGCAGGAACAACGACATACCAATTCGGCTTCACCAACACACAACTCGTTGCCCATTGAAATGCAGAACTCGTGTGTCCAGACGGAAATGATAAACTTCCAGCATGGGTCTTTTTGTAAATCAAATCACCATGTGAAACAAAGGGACGAGGCCTTGCGATTCCGTATTTCATTGCAACGGTCATGAAACCATTCAAAGCCAAGCCGCCTGCCATGCCCATAAACTGTCTTTTTAAAAATTCATCTTTTTTCAAAACGCCTACAGTACCTAACAACAATGGGGTTCCAACGGTGACGTATGTAATGCTGTTCGTATATGCTTCCCAAAAGCGATCCGATTTTTCAGGTCCGCCATTGATCTTCGCTAAGAGATTCAAATCCCAAGCGGCTTGACCATTCGACTTAAAACAAAAAAGCACCAAGAGCAATGCGAGCGCTTGGTGCTTCAAAGAATTTTTTATCATCAATTTTCTGGTTTCACGCTAGCAGAAAGATACTCTCTGTTCATGCGTGCGATGTTTTCAATGCTAATATTTTTAGGACATTGAACCTCGCAAGCACCAATGTTGCTGCAATTTCCAAATCCTTCTTCATCCATTTGTTTCACCATATTCAATACACGCTCTTTGCGCTCCGGATGCCCTTGTGGCAATAACGCGAACTGAGAAACTTTCGCGCTAACGAATAACATCGCAGAGCTGTTCGGGCAAGTTGCTACGCAGGCACCGCAACCAATACACGTTGCAGCATCAAACGCTTTGTCTGCATCGTCCTTCAGAATTGGAATTGCATTCGCATCCATGGTTCTTCCTGAAGTATTCACAGAAACGAATCCTCCCGATTGAATAATACGATCGAACGCTGCGCGGTCTACCATCAAGTCTTTTACCACCGGAAAACCTTCAGCTCTCCACGGTTCAATGTAAATCGTATCTCCATCCTTGAACGAGCGCATGTGCAATTGACAGGTCGTAACACCACGGTTTGGACCGTGCGCTTCACCGTTGATGAACATGCTGCACATTCCACAAATACCTTCACGGCAATCGTGGTCAAACGCAATAGCATCTTCGCCCTTGCGAATAATTTGATCATTCAACATGTCAATCATTTCTAAGAAAGACATATCCGGAGATACACCACCCAATTGGTAGTTCTCCATTTTCCCAGCAGCGATGCTGCTAGACTGACGCCAAACTTTTAGCGTTAGGTTCATGTTTCCGTTGCTCATCTTATTTGTATGATCGTTGTTGAACTTTAATATTTTCGTAAATCAAATCTTCCTTATTCAATTTAGGAGCCGAAGGATCACCTGTAAATTCCCAAGCAGAAACAAAGCTGAATGTTTCGTCTACACGCAAAGCTTCACCTTCTTCGGTTTGAAACTCTTCACGGAAGTGACCACCACATGATTCGTTGCGCGCCAATGCATCTAAACACATTAATTCACCCAATTCGATGAAGTCGGCAACGCGCGTTGCTTTTTCCAATTCTGTATTTACTCCGGTCATCCCTCCTGGAACTTTAACATTCTTGTAGAACTCTTCACGAATCTTTCGAATCTCTGAAATAGCGAATTCCAATCCGTCTTTGCTACGGGCCATTCCGCAATAGTCCCAAATAATCTTACCCAATTTCTTGTGGTAAGTATCTACCGTTTCAGTTCCCGTAGTTTTGAAGAATCCTTCCAATCTTTCTCTAACAGCATTCTCTGCTTCTACAAATTCTGGAGTTTTGGTTGAAATAGCACCAGTGCTAATTTCATCAGCCAAATAATTTCCTATTGTATATGGAAGTACGAAATATCCGTCTGCCAATCCTTGCATTAACGCCGATGCACCTAAACGGTTAGCACCATGGTCACTGAAGTTCGCTTCTCCACATGCATAGCAACCCGTAACAGTTGTCATTAATTCATAATCTACCCAAAGACCACCCATTGTATAGTGAACAGCAGGATAAATCATCATAGGCGTCTTGTAAGGGTTCTCAGCAACAATTTGCTCGTACATCTGAAACAAGTTTCCGTACTTCCCTGCAACCACTTTCGTTCCTAGTTCACGAATTTGATCTTCAGTGGCGTTGTGAACTCCTTGCACCGTTGCAGCTGTTTTTCCATAACGCATAAATGCAGATGCGAAATCTAAATAAACAGCCTCTCCAGTTGCATTCACTCCAAAGCCCGCATCGCAACGCTCCTTAGCGGCACGCGACGCAACGTCACGAGGAACCAAGTTTCCGAAAGCTGGGTAACGACGTTCCAAATAATAGTCGCGACGCTCTTCAGGAAGATCGGTTGGTTTTAATTTCTTAGCACGAATGGCTTCCGCGTCTTCCTTGTGAAGTGGAACCCAAATACGCCCGTCGTTACGCAACGACTCAGACATCAATGTCAATTTAGACTGATGGACTCCACTCACTGGAATACACGTGGGGTGAATCTGTGTGAAACAAGCATTCGCAAATGCAGCACCTCTGCGGTGCGCGCGCCATGCAGCCGTTACATTCGATCCCATTGCGTTTGTTGAAAGGAAGAATACATTTCCGTATCCACCCGTGCACAATGCAACTGCATGGCCACTGTGACTTTCTATTTCACCCGTAATCATGTTACGTGCAATAATTCCTCTCGCCTTTCCATCTACAATTACCAAATCCATCATTTCATGGCGGTTATACAACTTCACACTTCCCTTACCAATCTGACGGCTCAACGCTGAATAAGCGCCCAACAAAAGTTGTTGTCCTGTTTGTCCTTTCGCATAAAACGTTCGTGAAACTTGTGTTCCTCCAAAAGAACGGTTGTCCAATAATCCGCCGTAATCGCGAGCAAATGGAACACCTTGCGCCACACATTGGTCAATGATACTCGTACTTACTTCAGCCAAACGGTGAACGTTTGCTTCACGAGAACGGTAGTCACCACCTTTAATGGTATCATAAAACAAACGATAAGTGCTATCACCATCGTTCATGTAATTCTTCGCTGCATTAATACCCCCTTGTGCAGCAATCGAGTGCGCACGACGTGGGCTGTCTTGAAAACAAAAGGCCTTCACCTTGTAACCCATTTCCGCCAAAGAAGCAGCAGCAGAAGAACCAGCCAAACCGGTTCCAACAACAATCACTTCAATGTTTCTCTTGTTCGAAGGATTAACCAAACGAACTGAGTTTTTGTACTTGGTCCACTTTTGATCAAGAGGCCCTTCTGGAATTTTACCGTCTAACTTCATTGGAAGTAATTTTTAATCCGAATTATTTAACCCAACCGAGGTACATCGCAACTGGCATAGATGCGAACAATACTGATATCACAACTGCATATACAGAACCTGCCAATTCAATAGTTGAAGCATATTTTCTGTGGTTCAACCCTAACGATTGAAAAGCACTTCTGAACCCATGAAACAGATGCCAGAATAAAGAGAAACATCCGAGTAAATAAATAACCACTGCCATTGGATTCTTGAACACCAACAACATCTCTGCAAATAAATTCTCGTGCATGACACCATCGATTTTCACGTGACTGGGCATAACAGTTAATCCTGTTACACGTGTCTTCAACCAAAAATCTTTAAGGTGAATAACCAAAAAAATAAGAATCAAGGTGCCCAATAAAGCCATGCTTCTTGAATACCAAGTGCTACTAGCTGAAGGTTTATTGTAAGCGTAATTAATCGGACGCGCCTTACGGTTTTGGAAGTAAAGCATTAGCCCGTCTACGATATGTAAAATCAAACCCAAGAACAAACCAATTTCCATGGTTCGCACTATCAGATTAGTTCCCATAAAATGTCCCCACTTGTTGAAGGTTTCCCCCCCATCGTTGAAGAAAATCATAGCGTTAATTCCCGCGTGAACGACAAGGAATGAAATAAGGAACAAGCCTGTTAGGGCCATCCAGAATTTCTTAATGAGTGATGATGTAAAAAGACCCATGTTGGTTTTTGTTTTGCTGTGCGAAAATACAATCGGAATCACTTATACAACAGACAAATTATTTAGAATTTATTCAAATAGACCCACGAACGGCGTCAGCCCCAAAACACAGATCTACATTGAAATAAATTACATGCAAAAAGGGCTGTCTTCGGACAGCCCTTTTTATTTCTAATTCAATTTGAATTATAATCCGAAACGTAAGAAACCAGAGATAGCTAAATCTTTATCTACTGACTTCACATATTGACCAACGCTTAATTTGCTGTCCTTAATGAATTCTTGATTCACTAAAGTAGTTTCTTTAAACCATTTGTTCAAACGGCCCATTGCAATTTTCTCAGCCATCTCAGCAGGTTTGCCTTCGTTGATAGCCAGTTCTTTTCCAATTTCGATTTCCTTTAATTTCAATTCTTCTGGAACTGAAGACTCATCCAATGCAACTGGAGCCATAGCCGCTGTTTGCATAGCCACGTCTTTTGCTACATCGTTAGAAGTTTCTTTGTTGAAACCAACGATTGAAGCCAATTTATTTCCTGGGTGGTTGTAGCAATAAACGAATCCAGCGTTGATTTGAGCTGCTTGAGACAAATCAATTTTTTCCCCGATTTTACCAATTTCCTCAGTGATTCTTTCTTCAATAGTTAAAGAAGTTCCAGGGTAAGTTAAAGCCTTCACTGCTTCCGGGCTGTTCGCTTTGTTCGCGATAGCAGCATCCAAAATAGCGGTCGCGAAACTTACGAAACCTTCGTTTTTCGCTACGAAATCCGTTTCGCAGTTCAAAACAATAATGTAACCACCAATGTTGTCTACGCTAGCTTTAGCTAAAACAACTCCTTCTGTTGCATCGCGATCTCCGCGGCTTGCAGCCACTTTCTGACCTTTTTTACGAAGCAATTCAACTGCCAATTCGAAATCACCTTCCGCTTCGGTAAGTGCTTTCTTGCAATCCATCATACCCGCACCTGTCATGGTGCGAAGCTTGTTTACATCTGTTGCTGTAATATTCATGATTCAAAAAATTAATTCATTAAAAAATTAAGCCTTTGGCGTGCGCTTGCGCGTAGCTGGCTTTCTATCTTCTTTCTTTTCAGCTGTTGCTGGAATTTCTTCCCCTGTGTCCCCTGTATCCTTATCCGTTTTGCGCTCAGCCAATCCTTCAGCAATAGCTTCGATAGCTACATCTAAAATTTTGCTGATAGACTTTGTAGCGTCGTCATTCGCTGGAATAGCGAAATCGATTTTACGTGGATCGCTATTGGTATCAACCATTGCGAATACTGGAATACCCAAACGCATAGCTTCAGCAACTGCGATATGTTCTTTCATTACATCAATAACGAATAATGCAGCAGGAACACGGTTCATGTCTGCAATAGAACCTAAATTCTTACGCATTTTGGTAACAGTACGAGTCATTTGAAGACGCTCTCTTTTGCTCATGGTAGCAGCAGTTCCGTCAGCTTCCATTTTCTCAATAGAAGTCATTTTACGAACCGCCTTACGAATGGTAACGAAGTTCGTTAACATTCCACCAGGCCAACGCTCTACAACGAAAGGCATTCCGATAGCGCTTACTTTTTCAGCAACGATATCTTTAGCTTGTTTCTTGGTTGCAACGAAAAGGATTTTCTTTCCAGATTTTGCGATCTGACGCATTGCATTACAAGCTTCTTCAAGCTTAACAATTGTCTTGTTCAAATCAATGATGTGAATTCCTTTTTTCTCTCCGAAGATGTACGGAGCCATGTTAGGATTCCATTTGCGGCTAAGGTGTCCGAAGTGTACTCCGGCATCTAGCAATTCATCAAAAGTAACTTTTGCCATTTTTTATTTTATTCTTGTTTACGTTCTCTAAAAGTCAACCCCAAAGTAGCCATACCGAAATACGAGTCTTTGAAGTTTGGATGCTAAACAAGCTCGATAAGCTTTCCAGAAATTCTCTCGCAATTAACGCTTAGAGAATTGGAAACGTGCACGAGCCTTACGCTGACCGAACTTCTTACGTTCAACCATACGTGGATCACGAGTGGTAAGACCTTCAGCTTTTAAAGCTGGCTTCCAATCGGGATTAAGTTCTATTAATGCTTTGCTGACAGCCAAACGAACTGCTTCTGCTTGACCAGTCATTCCACCACCGTTGATGTTTGCTTTGAAATCGTACTTCCCTTCGTTTCCAGTTAGGATGAAAGGTTGGTTAACGCGGTACTGAAGTACCAACGTTGGAAAATAATGTGCGTAATCTTTTCCGTTGATTTCAAATTTACCTGTTCCTTCTGAAAGGTAAACACGTGCTACTGCGGTCTTACGACGACCTGAAGTATTGGTATATTGCGTAGTAGTTGCCATTGACTAAATTATCCTTTTAAAGTATAAACTGATGGTTGTTGAGCTATTTGCTCGTGGTTAGTACCTGCATAAACATACAAGTTTCTAAATACTTCACGACCCAAACGATTCTTTGGAAGCATTCCGCGTATAGCCATCTCAACCATTGCAGTTGGATGCTTGGCCATCATTTCTTTCGGGCTAGCGAAACGTTGACCTCCAGGATAACCGGTGTAGCGTATGTAAACCTTCTCATCCCACTTCTTTCCAGTAAGTGCTATCTTCTCTGCGTTTACAACTATCACGTAGTCTCCGCAGTCTGCGTGCGGTGTAAACAATGGCTTGTGCTTACCGCGAAGCACAGCTGCTACTTCACTAGACAAACGTCCAAGATTCTTTCCTTCTGCATCAACAATCAACCACTGCTTATTCGCAGATTCCTTGTTTGCCGATGGTGTTTTGTAACTCAACGTATCCATTTTATCTCTATTCTTAAAGTCAATTCCCTAAAATTTGGGGGTGCGAAAATACAATCTTTTTTCTTATCTGCAAACACTTTTCAACATTTCTTTCATGAAAACATTAAATTTTCCTGATTCAGCGTGTTTGTGGGTGTTTTTAGATGATCAACATAGCGTCACCGTAACAGAAGAATCTGTATTTCTTCTTAATGGCTTCTTTGTATGCTTCCATAACGAAATCATAACCTCCAAAGGCCGTTGTCATCATTAACAAAACACTTTGTGGCTCGTGAAAATTCGTTATTAAACTATCCGCTATCTGGAAATCATGCGGTGGGAAAATAAACTTACTCGCCCATCCGTCAAAAGCCTTTAACGTATTGTTCGTTCCCACGCTGCTTTCAAAAGCACGAAGTGTTGTTGTTCCAACAGCACAAACGCGTTTTCCCTTTTCTCTTGCATCATTTACTAAATCAGCAGTCGCTTCAGGAATAATCAATTGCTCACTGTCTGTTTTGTGCTTCGTTAAATCTTCCACTTCCACCGTTCTAAATGTACCCAATCCAATGTGCAGCGTTAATTCTGCCATGTGAATTCCAGCAATTTCCAAACGCTTTGAAAGCTGTTTCGAAAAGTGAAGTCCCGCTGTTGGTGCCGCCACTGCGCCTTCATACTTCGCGTAAATCGTCTGATATCGCTCGGCATCTTCTGGCTCAACCGGACGCTCAATGTATTTCGGAAGAGGCGTTTCACCTAAGCTATAAACCAACTTTTTGAAATCTTCATGAGGACCGTCGTACAAGAAACGAAGCGTTCTTCCACGAGAAGTAGTGTTATCTATAACCTCGGCTACCAATTCATCATTGGGTCCGAAATATAATTTATTTCCAATACGAATCTTACGAGCTGGATCTACAACGGTATCCCAAAGCAAACTCTTGTCGTTCAATTCACGCAACAAGAAAACCTCGATCATGGATCCGGTCTTTTCTTTATTGCCATACATGCGCGCAGGAAAAACCTTCGTGTTGTTGTTCACCATTACATCGCCTTCGCTGAAATAATCCAGCACATCGCGAAATTTCTTGTGCTCAATCTTTCCAGTCTTACGGTGCAATACCATTAATTTGGAATCGTCGCGGTGAGGCAAAGGATGCTGAGCTATTAATTCTTTAGGCAATTCATATTTGAATTGACCCAATTTCATTGTGGAAATCAAGGTGTTATTATTTAGGTGGGGGGCGAAAGTACGAAATCAAAAAGCCTTTGTAAAGACCTTTTTCACCGAGTCGTCGCTAAAATGCTCATTTACAGCTTCATAACTAGGGTAAAATAACTTCACCCAGTCCATTGGACTCTTCGCTTCGTCTATACGAAACGGGAAACTCTCTGTTCTTCGCAAGACGCTTAGGTATCCGCCAACACCCAATCTCTGCCCAAAATCATTCGCAATAGACCGTATGTATGTTCCCTTCGAGCATCGAATGCGAAACGACACTTCCTTTCCGTCAAAATCGGTCAATTCAAACGTTTCAATTTCAATTAAGTTTTCGCGCATTTTCACTTCTTCATTTTTCCGTGCCATTTCATACGCACGAACTCCATCGATTTGTTTTGCGCTATAGACAGGAGGCATTTGCAGTTGCTCTCCAATGAACAACTTCGCGACTTCCTCTAATTGCTGAGGTGTTAAATGATCCGTAGATTGAAAATTCTCGGGCAAGGTTTCCTTATCGAAACTAGGCGTGGTTGCGCCCAATAAAATCTTGCCCGTATACTCTTTCGTGCCGCCTTGAATGTCTTCAATGGACTTAGTCATCTTGCCCGTACAAACAACCAATAGCCCTGTTGCCAGGGGGTCTAGCGTGCCCGCATGTCCAATTTTAAACTTCGGAAATTTTCCTTCGCTACGTAATATCCATTTCAACTTTCCCACAACATCGAAACTGGTCCAATTCAACGGTTTGTCAACCAAAAGAATTCGGCCTTCCAACAACTCATTCGCATCGGAAACTGAACAAAGTTTTTGAAAGTCGTTCATTAAACGTGTAGCATTAATTCTTTGGCGGTTTGAAGCGCTGCTTCACCTGCCTGATCTCCGCCTAACATATGGGCTAATTCCATCTCTCTATCTGCAACACTCAACTCCTGCAAATCGCTCACGGTAGTCTCGCCTTCCACACGTTTCGTAACTCTAAAATGCTGATGGGCCTTAGATGCAATTTGTGGCAAGTGGGTAATGACAAGCAATTGCGCCGAAGTCGACATTTCTCGAAGTAACGAGGCAATTCGATTACCCGTTTCTCCGCCAACACCCTGATCAATTTCGTCAAGAATAAGCACGGGCATTTCATTTAAATGTGCTGTTGCCGCCTTAATGGCTAACATGACGCGCGAAATTTCTCCACCCGAAGCTACCGCTTTAATATCTTCGAATGGCTGCCCTTTGTTTGCTGAAAAAGCAAAGCGTAAATTCTCGGCACCGTATAAGTGAAGTTCAGGAGACCCTGTAACTTCAATTTGAAATTGCGCATGAGCCAAATTCAATTTATGCAACGAAGAAGAAATTGCTTTTTCCGCTTCCTTCACCCCTTTCATGCGTAAGTGCGACAATTTCGTCGCGAGCTCTTTGCACTCATTTTCCAACCGCTGTTCTTCCTTTTCTTTATTTTGAATGGAAGACTCTAAAGCCTCGGTCAATTGGGCATCTTGTTCAAGCTTTAATTTCAGAGCACTCAATTCTTCAATACTATTCACGTTGTGTTTTCTGAACATCTTGAACACAAAATTCAAACGCTCTTCGATAAAAGAAGCGCGCTCCGGATCTAGTGTAACGGAATCCGAGAACTTCTGTAAGTCAATATCTACCTCACGAAGCTCAGCAATAACCGATTCCAATTGAGCCGAAAATTGTTCCAACTTCGCATGGCCAGTCTCCCACTTCATCAATTGCTGCTTGGCTATTTTCAGTTGTTGAAGGATATTGCTATCACCCTCGTTCAACAAATTCGTTACGGTGTGCAACGATTCTAAAAGTTCACCCGAGTTCTGTTGAAGATTCAATTCACCTTCCATTTCAGCGACATCAAAGGAATTGAAATCTTCTTGTGCCAATTCATTCAATTGAAATAAGCGATAGTCTTCCGTTGCCTTTTCATTATTTAATTGAAGTCGAAGTTGCTCCAATTCGTTTTGAGTCTCGCGCCATTTCAAAAAACTCGATCGATATGAATTCCAAACCTCTTTCGACTTTGAAAACGCATCAACCATTTCATATCGAAATGATTTGCGGAACAAAAGCGCATTTTCGTGCTGAGAATGCAGGTCTACCAACTGCTCTGTGAAGTTCTTCAATATTGCTAACGCAACAGGAGTATCGTTAATAAATGCTCTGCTCTTTCCTTTGCTATTTACCTCTCTTCGAACAACGGTGTCTTCCGAAAAGT
>CAMCUG010000031.1 GCA_945878835.1 Chryseobacterium gleum
CCGCCGATAATGAACACTTCCGTTTCTCCACCTTCGCGCGAAAAACCCAATGCTCGGCTCAATTCGTCGAAGACCACACAACCGGGAGCGTCGTAATTTTTATCGCGCGATAATACAATATTCACGCGATTTTTAAACGGACGAAAAGCAAGCGGAATGCTTTCGTAGTTTTTTCTTCCCATGATAATGTGATGTCCCTTCGTAGTGTCCTTGAAGAACTTCATATCGTTCGGAAGATGCCACATTAAATCGTTGTCTTTACCAATCTCACGATTCACGCCCATGGCGGCAATTACTGAAATTTCCATTAGATTGCAACAGCTGCTTTAATGTGTGGATGCGGATCGTAGTTTTCAATTGAAATGTCGTCCATGGTGAATGCAAAAAGATCTTTCACGTTCGGATTTAATTTTAAGGTTGGAAGTGTGCGGTGTTCACGAGTCAATTGCAGTTTCGCTTGATCCACGTGGTTGGAATACAAATGCACATCTCCACCGGTCCAAACAAAATCACCCACTTCCAAATCGCACACTTGCGCAATCATGTGAACCAACAACGCGTATGAAGCTATGTTGAAGGGAACACCTAAAAATGTATCGCAACTTCTTTGGTACAACTGACAACTCAATTTTCCTTCCGCCACATAAAACTGAAACAAACAGTGGCAGGGCGGAAGAGCCATATCCTCAATGAATGAAGGGTTCCAAGCAGAAACAATGTGTCGGCGACTGTTTGGATTGTTCTTCAATCCGTTTACCAAATTCACAATCTGATCGGTTGAAGTTCCGTCAGGATTCGGCCATGAGCGCCACTGGTAGCCGTATACAGGACCTAAGTTTCCATTTTCATCGGCCCATTCGTCCCAAATAGAAACGCCGTTATCCTTTAAATAAGAAATGTTCGTGTCGCCTTTTAGAAACCACAAAAGCTCTACGAAAATGCTTCGTGTATGGAGCTTCTTCGTTGTTATAAGCGGAAATCCTTCCTCTAAATTAAATCGCATTTGATGTCCGAAAACACTGTAAGTTCCCGTACCCGTGCGGTCTTCTTTTTTCACACCATTGTCTAAAAGGTGTTGCAACAAATCGTGATACTGCTTCATGCTCCAAATGTAATTGAGGACAATCAAATAAAAATGAGGTGTTCAAAAAGGATTAGCCCCTTTTGACAAGTTTCGAAAATTTTCAATTTTTATTACAGCTGAAAGCTCACCCACGTGGCGTCATCGGTTTGATCTTGTGATCCCTTCCAGGTAGCAAACAAATCGTCAATGCCGCATTTGTTGTCCACGAACACCTGTCCGCTTTCAATCCATTGAATAAGACCGCTCATACGCAGACGCTTGTTCGACACTTCACCTATTTGATCGTAAAGTCCATCTGAACACATGACAACACGCTTTCCTTTGATGTTCACTTTTCCTCCGGCAACATCTGTTTGTTCAAGATCTAAATGAAGAAACCCCTTCGACTTTGAAATAATTTCAACCTCATTGCTTTCATTCACCAACATGAGATTCGAATTCAAACTCCCCCAATCAGCGTCGCCTGTTTTTAAATTAACCTGCATGAGTGCAAGATCAAAACCTGCAACCATATCTGAATATTGAACATCTCTGCGCAATCTCTTCTTCAAGTCGTATACAGTACCACTCACAATTTCCTTCACGTTAACTGCCCCAACAAGTTGATTTGTTTTTTCAGAAAGAAAATCACTTACCAAAACAGTGAGCAATGCGCCAGCTAAGCCGTGTCCCGTGCAATCGCCTTGAGCAATAAGAACAGAATCTCCCAAATTTTTATACCAATAAAAGTCTCCTGAAACAGCTTCTGCCGAAGTGCTGAACACGTGTAGTTTCGGCAATACATCCCACGCATCTGTGTGATTTGGTAAAAAGCACTCTTGAACAAATCGCGCGTATTGAAGTCCCTGCCTAAGCTCTTCGTTTTTCTGATTTAATTCCGTAGTTCTATCTATAACTTTTTGCTCCAATTCCTTGTGCAGAATTTCAAGCTCTTGTGTCCGCTTGGCTAATTCCGTTTCGTTGTCATACATGTTGATGGCCTCAAGCACCGTAAGCTCCAAGTCCTTCGGCTCCCAAGGTTTTTCTATGTATCGAAACAATCGAGCTTTACCTAAGACTTCTGAAACCGCCTGTAAATCAGCCTGACCCGTTAGCATTATCTTTTTGCTCGTCGGTGAAAGTATTTCCAATTGACCCAACAATTCACTGCCTCTCATTGGGGACATCATATAGTCGCTAATAACACACAAAAGTTCTCCGCCTTCTTCAAGTAAGGGGGTTAGTTTTTCTAACGCACTTTCGCCTGAATTAGCGGTTAGCAATTCAATTCCTTCCGGTAAAAAGCTTTTTACATGAAGCGATAAGACGCTCAGAATAATAGCTTCATCATCTACAAGAATAATGTATCGTTTTCCTCTTCTCAATTGGCGTGGATTTACGACGCAAGATTAAACTATAATTCTTAATCTGCGTTTGTTTTAGGCTGAAATTATAGGCCTATTCAACGGTCTTGCGTAGACTAATAATGGCGTCCTTTCCTTTTGTAATAACAGAGTTAATGGCAGTTTTCACAAGGTCAGATAAACCATCTGATTTCAATTCGTTCGAAATGGCTGCAAAAGATAGTCCGTCTGGACGGACACCTATAATTTCCATGCTCGCCTTCAACTGATGAAGCTCGTGACGCAAAGCCAAAACATCTGACCCAACTAAAGCCAATTCCAATCGGTCCAATTGTAGGGGAAGGTGCTTTAGGTATCCGGTAACAATATCTCTCAATGCGTCAATATCATTTCCTACGTATTGTTTCAAAACGGAAAGATCTAACTCTTCCGCAACTTCATTCCCATATTTTATAGATTCCGTCGCCATCACTTCAGTACTCCACTTTTTCATTATTTCCACCAACACTCGTTCTGAATAAGGTTTCACCAAATAATCGTTCATACCCGCCTGCTTACAAATCTCAACCTCTTCACGCATGGCGTTTGCACTTAATCCAATAATCGGGATAATCATTTTCAATTCATTCCGGATGTACTTCGTGGCTTCTAATCCATCAACGATTGGCATCTGAACATCCATTAGCACAAGGTCAAATTCTTGTTGTTGAATAAGGTCAATGGCCTCTTGACCATTATGCGCAATGGTTAAAACAACTTCGCACTTTTTTAAGATAACTTGAAGAACCATTCGATTCAGCTCATTATCTTCAACAGCTAAGATGCGAAGGCCTTTAAGCGATTTTTGTAAGTCTGTAATTTCTACTATATCCTGTTTCGTTTTTTCATTCGATATTCTCATTGGAATGCGAATGTTAACCCGCGTGCCTTTCCCTTTTTCGCTTTCAATTTCAAGAGTGCCTCCCATAATGTGTACAATGTTTCGCGCGATACTCAAGCCTAAGCCGCTTCCTCCAAACTTTCGAGTAACGCTCGCGTCTTCTTGGGTAAACGCTTCAAAAACCTTTGTCAAATAAGCCATATCCATTCCAACTCCCGTGTCTTCAATTGAAAAGGAAACGAGGCATATATCGTTTTCACCTCGAGCGAGGTGTGAAGTCACCCGAACATATCCCGCTTGCGTGAACTTCATTGCGTTTCCAACAATGTTGAAAAGCACCTGACTAAGTCGGTGTGGATCTCCCAGATGCATAATTCCCCGGTCGTCCATTAGCTCTATGTCCAACGATACATTGGTTTGCTTCGCCTTCTCTCCAAAAATGCTTAACGTTCTTCGAATGGTTTCATTCAAATTAAACGGGGTAGTTTCAATACTAAATTTCCCTGATTCAATTTTTGAAATATCTAAAACATCATTTATTATCGATAACAACGTGGAAGATGCCGAACGCATGATGTCTACAAAATAGCGCTGGTCGGCATCCAATTGAGATTGAGCCAACTGCTCTGCCATTCCAACAATTCCATTTAGAGGGGTTCGAATTTCATGGCTCATATTCGCTAAGAACATGGCTTTAGCTTTCGACGATTCTTCTGCTTTGTGACGCGCTCCTTTCAACTCAAATTCCAATTGTTTCATCTCGGTAATATCCCAATGAATACCAATTGATCCATGCACCTCGCCGTCATCTCCCAAAAGAGGGGCTGCGCTTACCAACCAGTAGCGCGTTTCTTTATTCTTGTTGAAGACACGCAATTCATAAACATCTTCTTTACCTTCCGTGCGTCCCGTATTGCGCGCTGTCATTAGCTCTTTCTCTTCGCTGTCTAACAACAAATCACCACCATCCTGACCTTGCAATTCTTCACAGCTGAACCCGCTCATTTCGCAAAACGACTCATTCGCTCGTATAATCCGTCCGTCTGGGGCTACCTCAAGAAGACCTAAATGAAAATTATCTATAATTCCCTTGAACTTTGCCTCGCGAATGAAAATCAATTTTTCAGCCCTATTCACAACTGTATGCTCAGACTGCTCCAATTCGGCAATCCGCCCGCGTAAATATTTGAGTTCTTCTTCTTGTGTCATGCGGATGCGAATTTATACACAAACTGCTGATATAGGTGCACGAACTGCAATATTTATTTCATGAAAAACCCCTTCATGAGAAGGGGTCATTTCATACCTAATTAACCTGAACTTATATTTCTGATGCTTTTTCCCAAGACATTTGAAGGAAGAATTTCGCTCCGTCTGCTTGATGAATGTATTCGTCTTGTTCGAAAGCGTCTGCAACATTTAAGGTTGTAACACTTAATACGTTGCCAGAGGCGGATTTCATTGTGAAAGTATATTCATCGGCTTGAAGAATAATTCCAGGATACCACTGAAACACCTCGTCACCTGCTGCCATTACATCGATTGCTGAAAACACGACCTCCCCATTCTTATCTGCAATCTCTATTTTCACCCCTTGAAGGTTTGCATTTGCTCCTTCTGGCTGAAGCCACACGAAATTCAATTTAGCAACGTCTTCACCTAGAACCACTGCTGGAGCAGTCTCGTCTGTGTTTGAAACACTAGAAGTGGTGTCCGTTAAAGATACAGGTGATGATGGCATGTAGAATTCTTTCTGACAAGACACAAGGCTAAGAGAAAGAACTGCTGCGAAGATGGAGATTGTGATTGAGTTTTTCATAAGTCAAATAGGTTATGCTTCTTTTACCCCTATCGACCTGAAAAGGTTACACTTTTCTCAAAAAAACTTTATTTTTTTTTATTTCGAAACTGAAAATGGAATCGGAATAAAGACTCCGTCGCCTGAAAACCTCAGTAAATACTGACCATTCGCTAAATTCGTGACGTTAAGAGAACTTTGCTCTAAAAATAAATTTTCTTGTTGAACCACCCTTCCCGAAAGATCATAAATGCGATATGCTCGGGCGGAATGGGTTCCTAAAGTGAAATTCAACACCCCTTCGGTCGGATTAGGATACAGCTTCGGCTCTGATGCCGTTGCTTCGTCAATTCCAACGCAACAGACATAGATGACTTGCGTATCTCTATTGGTACAGCCATTGTCATCTACATAGTTATATGTAACTTGGTAGAACCCGGGGGCTACCAACTCGGGATAAAATAAATTTCCGCTTACCCCAAAGCCGGTATAGTATCCGCCACTTGGAATGCCTGTCATCTCAACCGGAGGGTCTCCTGCCATAACCGTGTCTTGTGAAAGGAAAAGAACCGTAGGCTCGAACAACACGAAATAATCGAACACATCTGACGTGTTAGTACATCCGTTTGAATCAGTATAGGTATAATAGACCTGATGCGCGCCGCCGCCAGCAACCGTTGGGTCAATGGAATTACCAACAATACCATCGCCAATGTAAGTGCCCCCCAAAGGCAAACCAACAATACCCACCGGATCGGCTGAAATACAAATGCTATCGGTAGAAAGTCCCATGGCAACTTGTGGCAAATCAAAGACTTCAACACTCAACTGATTGCTGCTTCCTTCGCATCCGTATTCATTAATGCCCGTACAGGAGTAATTACCCGACTCCGTCACATTAATAGTTTCTGCAAGTGGCCCGCTATTCCATTCATAGCCCAAGCCCCCAGTTGCTGTTAGATTCACAGAGACGTTGCCGCAAAAAGTTAGGGGCCCGTCTGCCGCAATTGTAATCGTTGGCTGCGGTAAAACCGTAAAGGTGTAATCGTCTGAGCGTGTGCTACAACCGGGAGTGTTTGTTCCAATAAGATAAACAACCATTGGCGTGTCAACTTCAATCGCTGCAGTTGTATCTCCAGTAGACCAGAGAAAATGATCGGCACCACCTGCGCACAAAATGGCGGACTTTCCGTCGCAGAATATAGTGTCGCCGGTAATGTGAACCGTTAAATAAGGATAGTCGCAGTTTTTCAACTTCCCGAAGAACGCTTCACCACCACCATTGTTAGTGGCTTCGTATCCACCCACGGCAAGGTTGGAAGAGGCGGAACTTCCGGCAAAATACATTTCTTGATCTGAATTAATCACCAAGTCGCTCACCGATTCATCAGCGCTTCCACCCAAGTAAGAACTCCAATAGCGCGGGCCATCTATTGAGTATCCCGCAAAAACAATGTCCGTTAATCCGCCATTTGCATTCTGAAAGCCATTATCTCCCAAGTTGGAAGAGGTTGAATTCCCTGTAATGAATACACTTCCCGCCGCATCTGTGGTAACTCCCCAAAGCGATTCGTTTCCAGAACCTCCGTAATAGGTTTTCCAATTCACCATTCCATCAATCATATAAGAAGCTAAGAACCCGTCGAAACTTCCTCCTCCATTGAACACTTGCGCAGCACCGGGGGTAGAAATTCCACT
Organism: Chryseobacterium gleum; assembly: GCA_945878835.1. Taxonomy (GTDB): domain Bacteria; phylum Bacteroidota; class Bacteroidia; order Flavobacteriales_D; family Sanyastnellaceae; genus CAIZGX01. The sequence continues at coordinate 6,804 of CAMCUG010000031.1, forward strand.
TATTGAGCCGGATTTTCCAACTATGTAAAGCTGGTCGCCCGCGACGTGTATGGCTTCCGCTCTGTCTTCACTGGCTCCACCTATGTAGGAAGCCCATTCAATTAAATTTCCACCGTTTATCTTAGCGAAGAAGCCGTCATAGGCCCCGCCACCGTATGTGTTCTGTGCGCCACCTGCAGCCATTCCTGCAGGAGAGCTTGTAGTTCCCGTGAAATACAAATTGAAATCGCTTGTTGCAACAAGGTCTCCCGCCAATTCCGCCCCGGTGCCACCAAAATAAGTGTAGCGAAGAAGGAACCCTCCCGGATCTATCATCCCCAAATAAAAATCACTTGCACCTCCGCCATATGCACTCTGCAAGGCGTCCAAAGCAATCAAATCAGTCGAACTCGTTTCTCCAATGAAATAGACCTCGCCTTGAAACCCGACAGACAACGATGTCAATTGCTCGTCGCCACTGCCGCCGTAATAAGAGCACCACTCCAACGTTCCGTCTGGAAACAATTTCAAAACAAATCCATCTTTCGGGCCGCCACCATAAACAGTCTGCTGACTATTCACCGCGAATGCGGACATTGAACTCGTGCTTCCTGCTACATAAATTCCTCCGTAAGGATCAACAACAATGTCGTTTCCAACATCGCTGCCAGTTCTGCCGTAATAAGTGGCCCACAAGCGTTGATTCAAGCTATTGAACTTCACCACATACACATCATTGCTTCCGCCCAACAAACCTTGATATCCGAGGTATGAAATGAACGTGGTTGAATTGGTCGCTCCCGTTAAATAATAATCGCCATTTGTGTCGGTATAAATTCCACGTGAATCGTCTAGTCCGGCTCCGCCGTAGTAAGAAGTCCAAATAACCTCTGGATCTAAAACAATTTCACCAACGGTGTTGGAAGGAATTTCAAATTGAATTGAATTTCCCCTCACAATAAAATTTCCTTCAATACTTTTTTCTTGGTTGAAATAAACCGGCTTCGCATCGTTCACTTGTCCCATTTCACCTTTAATTTGAATGCTACCGTTGGAACGCTTTTCCAATTCTTCCGCCCCTTCAACTTGCATGCTGATTTGTTTTGCGGCTTGGCCACTTTCCGCAATGAATTCGTATTTCAATCCGGCTTCAGTTATGTACATTCTCCAATCCACGCCCGGATAAATATTCGAAAGGCGGACTTCTTGAAATGCGTTTGCCGCATTTAATTTTCCATCTACATAATAATTTTCCGTGTAACCCAACTCTTGTAATCCTTTCGCAACAGAGCCCGCAGAACATCCCTTCCAATTCACATCTAAACGTTCCGCGTAAACCCCGTCGTTGTTATAGCGCTTGAACTGGTAGGTTAGCCCACTCTTACGGACAAACACATCCATTTCAGAAGTAGCGTAAGTAAACAAAACCGACTGATCTAGTTGGCCTTTTTCATTTTTTACTTGCCCTTTATTCTCAATGAAAAAAGAAATGTTTGCTAACGCGAAGTTGCAAGTGAGCGTAAGAATAGCTGAAAGGAATAGCGTGTATAAAGTTTTCATACGAAAGTATATTCGGTGTTACGCTAAAGTAGAAATTAGGTTACACCAAACGCGAACGCTCATTCGAACCTTACAAACGATGCAATGTTAACTCTTCCATTTATCGCGTAGCGTCATCCCGAAGGGCCATCCACGAAGTGGTTATCGCAAAGCGTGAGAGTTATCTAAATACACTCAATCGCTCCGCATCAAGGCGAATCATAATAAACAACAGAATGGTAAACGCCATAAGCGAAGATCCGCCGTAACTAAAGAAGGGCAGGGGAATACCAATAATAGGCGCTAGACCGAGCACCATTCCAATGTTAATGAGTAGGTGCATGAATATGATTGCTGCTACGCAATAGCCATACACCCTAGAAAATTGAGAACGCTGCCGTTCTGCCAATACCACCAATCGGTATATAAGGGTGAAGAACATAAGAATTACAGTTACACTTCCAAGGAATCCCCACTCTTCTGCGACTGCACTAAAAATAAAGTCGGTCCATTGCTCAGGCACGTAATTATTTTGGGTCATTGGTCCTTGATGAAACCCTCTTCCAATTAACCCCCCGGAACCTACGGTAATTTTCGCCATCTCGGAATTGTAGGTCGCGTCTTGTCGTTCAACCGGAAGTGAAAGCATCACATAAATACGCTCTTTGTGGTGCTTTTCAAGCACGTTGTCTACGATGTAGTTAATCGAAAAAGCTAGACTCGACGCTAGCACCGTCGAGATGACAACCACAGAATAAAGCATTCTTCTTGATCGTGGGACAACAAAATTTCGAACGAAAATCAAAGCAAAAATTGATACCCCGAAGAGGAAAATAATAAAAGTCCAAACAGAACTCATCTCTCCGAAATAAGGGTAAGTCGTTCTTCCCGCGCCAATAACAATACTTAACGTTCCAATGACCACACTGGCAAATCCTGCGATAAGGACATTCCCCGACATTCCTTCGCGATACATTACTAAAATAAAGGCAAGAAACGTTAACAATGAACCCACGTCGGGCTGAAGCAAAATCAAAAACGCCGGTAATCCAATGATTGCAAAAGCCTGAATACGCATTCGCAAATTCTTCAACTGCAACCCGGAGCTGGAAATAAATTTTGACAGAAATAGCCCGACGCCGATCTTAGAAAATTCACTCGGTTGAATTCCAAAATCGCCAATACCAAACCACGCCCTCGCGCCATTTACTTCCTTTCCAACAACCAATACGAGCATGAGCAAAAGCACAAAAAAGAAGTAAATGTAAACCGCTAGTTTATTGAATACCTCCGCATCTAAATAAAGGATGACTACAATTAAAAAAACACATGCTCCTATCCATACCAACTGTTTTCCGTACTCTTCGGAAAACGTAAACGGACTGGGCAATAGCGGATTAAACGCAGCGCTATAAATAGAAAGCCATCCGAACAAAACCAACGTGCCGTAGAGCGCAATAGTGCCCCAATCGAGTTGTAAGTCCTGCTTCCCTGACGCTGCCATTAGTTCAAAATTTTCGCGTTCATGATTAATTCTTCTCGTCCCTTGTTCGTGGTTCCTCCCTTCAAATACTTTTCAATCATTAAACTTGAAATAGGGGCGGCCCACGTTCCGCCAAATCCTGCGTATTCAACATAAACAGCCAATGCAATTTTCGGATTCTCTTTCGGAGCAAAGCAAACGAACACGCTGTGATCTTCACGAGGTTCGTTTTGAACCGTTCCTGTTTTTCCACAAATAACAATATCAGAAAGCTTAATGCTATTGGCCGTTCCGCCGGGGCCAACTACTTTTTCCATAGCGTTTACTACGGTTTCAAAATATTCTGGTTTTACCCCAACATCTACCCGCGTTACATATTCGGCACGTGCAGATCCGTCTCTTCCAATTTGTCTTACAGTGTGCGGGGGAACATAGAAGCCGCGATTTGCAATGATGCAGACGAGATTGCACATTTGAACGGGGTTAATCAACATCTCACCTTCACCAATTGCAATGGAATAAATGGTTGAAAAATTCCATGCGTCCACACCGTATTTCTTGTTGTAATATTCTGCACTTGGAACATTCCCCTTTTTCATTCCGGGAAGGTCGCTCCCTAACGTTGAACCGAAACCAAGCTTTCGAATTTGTTCGTTCCAAATTGAAAGGCCAATAGCTGCATCTTTCGCGCGATTGTTAGGGTCTCTATTCGCTTCAACGACACGCTGCAACACCCCTCTAAAATAGGGGTTGCAGGAATGAACTATCGCCATCTCCAGATCGTCCATGTTATGCGCCCCGTGACACCCAATAAGCCCTCTATTGCACGCAATGCGAGTGTCTTTTGTTATTGATCCCAGCTGCAAAGCCGTAAGTGATTGCGCCAATTTGAAAATAGATCCCGGCCTGTATTGTGCTTGTGTAGCGCGATTGAAAAGCGGCTTCATCGGATCCTTAGCTAAGGCCGAGAAGTTTTGTCCGCGAGCTCTTCCAACCAACAAATTAGGGTCAAAGGTTGGAGCCGAAACTAGCGCTAAAATTTCTCCTGTTGAGGGTTCAATGGCCACAATACAACCTCGCTTGTTCTGCATTAACTGCTCACCATATTTCTGCAACTCCGCATCAATGGTTGCATACAAATCCACCCCCTCTTGAGCGG
>CAMCUG010000032.1 GCA_945878835.1 Chryseobacterium gleum
ATGCACTTTCCAGAGCAAGGCGACAAAGAGTTCGGAATGGTTTACCACTTGCACAACATGCAAGCAAACACACGTATTCGAGTGAAGACCTTCTTCCCGAAATCTGATTTGAAAATTTCATCGCTTGTTTCTCTTTGGCCTTCGGCGAACTGGATGGAGCGTCAAGAATTCGATTTCTTCGGTGTGCAATTTCAAGGGCACCCAGACCTTCGTAGAATCCTGAACATGGATGAAATGAACTACTTCCCAATGCGTAAAGAATACCCGTTGGAAGACGCGGGACGCGACGATAAACAAGATAAATATTTTGGGCGATAATCCTATGAGCACAACTTCAATCATAAACCCAAACGATCCGGAAAAGGATTATTCAACCCTGAACCTGGGTCCTACGCACCCTGCAACACACGGTATCTTTCAGAACGTCCTAACCATGGACGGTGAAATGATTGTCAAGGCAGAACCTACTATTGGATACATTCACAGAGCTTTTGAGAAATTGGCGGAACATCGTCCATACGCTCAAATCACTCCAATCACCGACCGTCTGAACTATTGCTCATCTCCTATCAACAACATGGGATGGCACATGACGGTAGAGAAATTGATCAACTGTGAAGTTCCAAAACGCGCGCAATATTTGCGTGTGATAATCATGGAACTATCACGTATTGCCGATCACATTGTATGCGACACCGTTATTGCGGTTGACTCGGGTGCAATGACTGGATTCCTTTACCTCTTCCAATGGAGAGAAAAGATTTATGAAATTTTCGAAGAAGTTTGCGGTGCGCGTTTAACAACGAACATTGGTCGTATTGGCGGAATGGAAAATGACTTCAACCAAAAGGCTTGGAATAAATTAACGGCCTTTTTGAAAGAGTTTCCGAAAGCGTTAAAAGAATTCGATGCGCTGGTAACGAGAAACAGAATCTTCGTTGACAGAACCGTGAACTGCGGACCAATCACCGCTGAGCGCGCATTAGCATACGGATTCACAGGATCGAATCTTCGTGCAGCAGGTGTGGATTATGATGTTCGCATTGCTGCTCCTTATAGCTCATACGAGGACTTCGAATTTACTGTTCCTGTCGGAACTACTGGAGACACCTACGATCGCTACGCTGTGCGTATGGCAGAGATGTGGGAGAGTATGAGCATCATTCAACAAGCCATAGACAAAATTCCTTCAGGACCTTTTCACGCAGATGTTCCTGAGTTTTACCTTCCTGCAAAAGAGTTGGTATACAGCAGCATGGAAGCGTTGATCTATCACTTTAAAATAGTCATGGGTGAAACCGATATTCCTATTGGTGAAGTGTACCATGCTGTGGAAGGCGGAAACGGAGAATTAGGATTCTACTTGGTGAGCGACGGCGGAAGAACACCGTATCGCCTTCACTTCAGAAGACCTAGTTTTATTTATTATCAAGCATACCCAGAAATGATTGCTGGATCAATGCTTAGCGATGCTATTCTTACGATGTCTAGCTTGAACGTTATTGCTGGAGAATTAGACGCATAAATTTTGGACGATATGTCAGAAAAAACAATTTTAAAATTCAGTGACGAAACAGCCGCAATTGCTACGAAAATTGTTGCGCGTTATCCTGAAGGTCGACACAAGTCGGCATTGATTCCTTTACTTCACCTGGCGCAAGCCGAGTTCGACGGATGGTTAAGTGTTCCTGCAATGGATTGCGTTGCTGAATTCCTTTCGATTCAACCGATTGAAGCATATGAAGTGGCTTCGTTCTATTCCATGTTCAATTTAAAGCCTGTTGGAAAATGTACGCTTGAAGTGTGCAGAACCAGCAGCTGTTGGTTGAGCGGTGCGGAAGACGTTGTTCGTCACATAGAAAAGAAACTCGGAATTAAAGAAGGACAAACCACTGCAGACGGAATGTTCACCTTGAAAACCGTTGAGTGTTTGGGTTCTTGCGGAACAGCGCCAATGCTTCAGTGCGGCGGTGATTACTACGAAAATCTAACGTTAGAGAAGACAGACAATTTACTTGAAGCACTTCGTGCCGACGGAAAAGCACGTGTGTACACGAACGATAATCCCGTTAACATAGACTAAGCCATGGGAAAGAAAATACTTTTAGCGAACGATCATATTGAAGGAATTCGTTTCCTCGATACCTATCGCAAACACGGCGGATATGCTGCTCTTGAGAAAGCATTGAAGTCTATGACGCCTGAGCAAATTGTTGAAGAAGTAAAAACTTCTGGATTGCGCGGACGTGGTGGTGCAGGATTTCCAACAGGAATGAAATGGAGTTTCCTTGCGAAACCAGAAGGTGTTCCGAGATACGTTGTGTGCAACGCCGACGAATCTGAGCCAGGAACGTTCAAAGACCGTTACCTCATGGAACGCATTCCTCACCTTATGATTGAAGGAATGATCTTATCGAGTTTCGCGCTCGGAGCGAAGACTTCGTACATCTACATTCGTGGCGAGTATTTCTACGTTGCGCGCATCGTGGAACAAGCCATTGAAGAAGCCTACGCAGCCGGACTTCTTGGAAAGAATATTTTAAATAGTGGATTCGATCTTGACTTGTATATTCAAATCGGCGCAGGTGCATACATCTGCGGAGAAGAGACTGCGTTGCTTGAATCGCTTGAAGGAAAAAGAGGAAATCCTCGTATCAAACCACCATTCCCTGCAATCGCTGGTTTGTATGGTTGTCCCACCGTTGTAAACAACGTTGAAACCATAGCTGCCGTTGTTCCTATTGTGAACGAAGGCGGAGCGGCCTACGCTGCTGTTGGAATTGGAAACAGCAAGGGAACGAAATTGATTTCAGCATCTGGACACATTAACAAACCAGGTGTTTACGAAATTGAATTGGGTGTTCCAGTTGAAGAGTTTATTTATTCAGATGAATATTGCGGTGGAATTCGCAACGGAAAAAAATTGAAAGCGGTTGTTGCCGGTGGATCGTCTGTTCCAATTCTTCCAACCGAATTAATATTGAATACTGCTGCAGGCGAACCTCGCCTAATGTCTTATGAAAGTCTTGCCGATGGGGGATTTGCAACTGGAACCATGTTGGGTTCAGGCGGATTCATTGTTATGGACGAAGACACCAGCATTGTAAAAAATCTATACACCTTCGCTCGTTTCTACCATCACGAAAGCTGCGGTCAGTGCAGCCCTTGTCGTGAAGGAACAGGTTGGATGGAAAAAATCCTTCATAAAATATTACACGGACACGGAACATTGGCAGACGTTGATTTACTGTGGGACATTCAATCGAAGATTGAAGGAAAAACCATTTGTCCACTGGGTGAAGCGGCTGCATGGCCTGTGGCTGCTGCCATTCGTCACTTCAGAAAAGAATTCGAAGATTTCATTCGCAACGGCGAGCACGTAAACGACGTGAAGCACTATTACAGACTGAACAACCTTACTGCTCCCATTAACTAATTGAAGAACTACTATTATGGCTAAAGTTACCATAGACGGAATTGAAATTGAAGTGCCAGATGGCACAACCATTCTTCAGGCTGCACGCATGATTGGTGGAGACATTGTTCCGCCAGCGATGTGTTATTATTCAAAATTGAAAACAAGCGGTGGATACTGCCGTACTTGTTTGGTAAAGGTTTCGAAGGGTTCTGAAAAAGATCCTCGCCCCATGCCTAAGCCTGTTGCTTCATGCAGAACTACTGTTATGGATGGAATGGAAGTGCTTAACATTACTTCACCTGAAGTTTTAGAAGCACGTGCAGGTGTGGTTGAAATGTTGTTGTTGAATCACCCGTTGGATTGCCCAGTTTGCGACCAAGCGGGAGAGTGTCACCTTCAAGATTTAGCATACGAGCACGGAAAAGCTGAAACGCGTTACGAATTCCCAAGAAGAGAATTCGAGAAGATTGATATTGGAGAGAAAATTCAATTGCACATGACGCGCTGCATTATGTGCTTCCGTTGTGTGAAGGTTGCCGAGCAAATTACAGACGGACGTGTTCACGGTGTAATTAACCGTGGCGATGCCGCAGAGATTTCAACTTACATTGAACAAGCGCTCGACAACGATTTCTCTGGAAACGTAATTGATGTTTGTCCGGTTGGAGCCTTGACCGACAAGACCTTCCGTTTTAAAAGTCGTGTGTGGTATACCAAGCCGGTAGATGCGCACCGTGATTGTCCAACGTGCACTGGAAAAGTTCGCTTGTGGTACAAAGGAGACGATGTTGCTCGCGTTACCGCTCGCAAAGACACCTACGGAGAAGCTGAAGAGTGGATCTGCAACAGCTGTCGCTTCGATCACAAGAAAACCAGCGACTGGGTTATTGAGGGACCAACGAAAGTTGATCGTCATTCTGTAATCAGCGCGAACCACTATGAAAACCTTCGCATGTTAAAAGCCTCAATCGATCGCCAACGCGAATCATTGCCGCACGGCGACAAAGTAAACCTTGGAACAGGAGCGCTTGATCCTAACAACGAAGAAAAATAAAGACTATGGATCAGATCATTATCTATAAAATTATTCTTTGCGCAATCGTGTTTGTTGTAACGCTTGGAGCTGCAGCATACATGACATGGGGAGAACGTAAGTTAGCTTCATGGCTTCAAGACCGCGTAGGACCAGACCGTGCAGGACCATTCGGATTGTTGCAACCGATTGCAGATGGATTGAAAATGCTTTTCAAAGAAGAAATGATTCCAACCCATTCAAATAAATGGTTGTTCATTTTAGGCCCATCATTTTTCATGCTTACCGCATGTATGACCGGAGCGGTTATTCCTTGGGGAGCTGGATTCACGATCGATGGCACCTACTTCCCAATGCAAATCGCCGACATCAACATCGGACTTTTGTATATTCTCGGGGTTGTCTCTATTGGCGTTTACGGAATCATGATTGGCGGATGGAGTTCGAACAACAAGTTCGCATTACTCGGTGCGCTTCGTGCTTCTTCACAAATGATTTCTTACGAAGTAGCCATGGGTCTTGCGCTGATCGCATTGGTTATGCTAACTGGAACTTTGAACTTGGGTGAAATTGTTGCACAACAAGATGCAGATTACGCTTACATCGTTTATCAGCCGCTTGGATTTTTGATCTTCTTAATCTGCGCATTCGCTGAAACAAACCGTGCGCCGTTCGACTTACCAGAAAGTGAATCGGAATTGGTAGGTGGTTTCCACACCGAGTACAGCTCTATGAAATTGGGATTCTTCCTTTTCGCTGAATACATCAATATGTTCATCTCTTCAGCAGTGATGGCCTCGTTGTACTTCGGTGGATATAACTTCCCATTTCAGCATGAATTAGGACTGGAAGGAAATCTTCTTTCTGCTATTCAAACTGCCGTATTCTTGGGCAAGATTTTAATCTTCATCTTTATCTTCATGTGGGTTCGCTGGACGCTTCCTCGCTTCCGTTATGACCAATTGATGAACCTCGGATGGAAGGTGTTATTGCCACTCGCTATATTCAACATTTTTATTACTGGACTTGTGATGTACTTCACGGGAAAACTTTAAACCAACAACACCATGAATTTAACAAACCGTTCGAAAGTTGTTGCCAAGAAGGAACTAACCTTAATGGAGAGCATGTACTTGCCTGCAATCTTTAAAGGAATGGCAATCACGCTAAGCCACTTATTCAAGCGTAAGGCAACCATTAAATACCCTGAAGAAACCAGAGAAATTGCTCCTGTTTATCGCGGTCAACACGTGTTGAAGCGCGACGAAGCAGGTGCTGAACGCTGCACGGCATGCGGACTCTGCGCTGTTGCTTGTCCGGCTGAAGCCATTACCATGGAAGCAGGAGAGCGCGAAAAAGGAGAAGAAAAATTATTCCGTGAAGAGAAATACGCGAAGATCTACGAGATCAATATGCTTCGTTGCATCTTCTGCGGATTGTGTGAAGAGGCTTGTCCGAAAGAGGCCATCTTCCTTACTGATCGCATTGTTCCCAGTTCATTCACCCGCGGAGAAGAAGTGTTTGGAAAAGACAAATTGGTGGAAGGCCTCGACGAACGTGTTGATGTTACGAAGCGTCAAACACCCGATGTATTGTCTTTCAAACAAGATAAAAAACACGCGCATAACCAAACCTTTCAAGACCGTTTAAAACAATGAGCTTAACTGAAATTGCTTTTTACTTTCTGTCATTCTTGGCCATCTTCAGCGCACTCGCTGTGATCCTAAGCAAGAATCCAGTTTACAGCGTTCTTTATTTAATTGTAACGTTCTTCAGCATAGCAGGACATTACTTTTTAATGAATGCGCAATTCCTTGCAGCCGTTCACATCATTGTATACGCGGGAGCCATTATGGTACTCTTCCTCTACGTAATCATGATGTTGAATTTGAATGAAGAGCAGGAAGAGAAAACCAAAAATTGGGTGAAGATTGCCGCAGTTGTTTCTGCGTGCAGCATCATGCTAATCTTGGTTTCACTCATTTCGAAATCAACATACAGCATGGGCAAAGCGCCTATGGCGGGCGATGCCGGATTGGTTCAAAATTTAGGAAAAGTGTTGTACAAAGACTACCTACTTCCATTCGAATTGGCGTCGGTGCTGTTCCTAGCCGCAATGGTTGGAGCCGTTTATCTATCTAAAAAAGAAACCTCAAAATCGTAATTATGGAAATCCTTCCGAACATTACCATACAGCATTATTTGTGGCTAAGCACTACCTTATTTGCTCTAGGTGTTTTTGGTGTTCTGCTTCGCAGAAACGCAATTCTTATGTTCATGTGCATTGAGCTTATGCTAAATGCGGTGAACATTGCCCTTGTTGCTTTTTCGAAAGTGCACGGCGACACATCAGGACAAGTATTCGTATTTTTCATTATGGTTGTTGCCGCTGCAGAAGTTGCCGTTGGATTGGCCATCTTAATGATGCTTTACCGCAACTTGCGCACGACAGACACCGACGCTTTAAACAACTTGAAGGGATAAGCCATGGAAAAATTAATTACTCTCGTACCTCTTTTCCCACTTGTTGGATTTCTTTATCAAGTTTTCTTTGGGAAAAACACTTCGAAGCAACTCACTACCATCATTGGTTCTGGAGCCATCTTCGCTTCGTTCGTTGTATCGTTAATTGTCTTCAACAGTCAGCTTCACTCACACCACGCGGTTACCGTGAAAGTATTTGAATGGATTCATGCTGGAAGTCTTCACATTGACTTCGCATTCTTAGTCGATTCTCTTTCTTCCACCTACCTCCTATTCATTACCGGAGTTGGTTTCCTTATTCATATTTACTCATCTGGGTACATGAGTCACGACGAGGGATTCAATCGCTTCTTCGCGTACTTGAACCTGTTCGTATTCTTCATGTTGATTCTTGTTTTGGGCGACAGTCTTGTGACGTTGTTCGTTGGATGGGAAGGCGTGGGTGTTTGCTCGTTCATGCTTATTGGATTCTGGTATAAAGAACATGCGAACAACGAAGCCGCTAAAAAGGCTTTCATCATGAACCGTGTGGGTGACCTTGGATTAATTGTCGCTATGATTTTAATCTTCAGCAACACCGGAACATTGAACTATGTTGAATTATTCAACCACGGAAAAATTGCTTCCTTGTCTCCTTCAATGTTAACCACCATCGCCATCTTCTTATTTATTGGCGCTATGGGGAAAAGTGCACAGTTCCCTTTGCATACGTGGTTACCTGATGCAATGGCCGGTCCTACTCCCGTGTCTGCATTGATCCACGCGGCAACCATGGTTACGGCAGGTATCTACCTTGTTGCGCGTAACGGAGATCTTTTCGAAATGAGTCACACCGCGTCTAACCTAGTTATGTACGTTGGATTGATCACTGCGCTAATGGGAGCAACCATTGCGCTTACTCAAAATGACATTAAGAAAGTCTTGGCTTACTCTACTGTTTCTCAATTGGGATTCATGTTTGTGGCGTTGGGTATGGGAGCGCACAGCATTGCTGTCTTCCACGTAATTACTCACGCCTTCTTCAAAGCCTTGTTGTTCTTGGGGTCTGGTTCTGTTATTCACGGAATGGGCGGAGAACAAGACATTCGCAGAATGGGTGGATTGAAGAAATACATGCCAACAACACAGAAGACCTTCTTAATTGGAACACTCGCTATCGCAGGTATTTTCCCGTTCGCTGGTTTCTTCTCGAAAGATCAAATCTTAGCGCATGCCATGGAACACAACATGCCTGTGTTTATCTTGTTGGTGATTGCTTCAGCATGCACAGCGTTCTATATGTTCCGCATGTATTACTTAACCTTCCACGGAAAGTTCAGAGGAACGCACGATCAAGAGCATCATTTGCATGAGTCTCCAGCTTCCATGACCATTCCTCTTTGGGTATTGGCTGTTCTTTCAATCGTTGGTGGATTCATTGGATTCCCTCACGCAATGGGACACGCGATTCACTTCCCACACGCTTTAGATCATTTCCTTGAAGGACCTGTTCTCGTAGCTGTTGGAGACATGTCGGTTACGGTTGAAATTATCTTAGCGTTGGCTACTATGGGTATTGCAGTTGTGATGATTTATGTGGCACACAGCATCTACATCGCGAAGTCAGCGCACGTGTTGGAAGACAACGAAATCACTTCGCCTATTCACAAACTTCTGAATAAGAAATACGGATTCGATGAATTGTATGAAGCACTATTCAAGAAACCAGCGAACGCTATTGGACATGCATTTTCTACTGTTGTTGAATGGAAGATTATCGACGGCATTGTGAACGCTGCCGGAACTGCCGCTGAAGGAGTTGGATCGCTTGCAAGAAAATTGCACGGCGGACATATTGCGGGCTATTTGCTCACCTTCATGATTGGATTGATTATTTTAATGGGACTGATTTTTAAAGCATAAGCACCTATGTTAACTCTCGCACTACTTTTTATACCCGCCTTCTTCGGACTGATGATGTTTCTGTCATCTGATTTATCGAAGAAGTTAGCTTGGGTAGGTTCTTTAATCAATGCAGCAATTGCCATTGGCGCAGCGGTAGCAATGTCATACGGCAAAACAGAAATGCTTGAATTCGATGGAGGCGTTATTGCACCAATGGGCGCTCACTTCGCGCTTTCGTTGAATGCCACAAGCATCTTAATGGTGTTGTTGAATGCATGTTTGCTTCCGTTCATTGTTCATGTCGCTAGCAAACATGAAATGCGCAATGCTTCGACATTACTATCATTAATTCTTTTCATGTCTTCTGCCATGATGGGTGCGTTTTTAGCGAATGATTCGTTTTTGTTCTACATCTGCTACGAAGCAGCTTTGGTTCCGATTTACTTCATTATACTTCGATGGAGTGCAGCAGAAAATAAAAACGCTATCGTGCTGAAGTTCTTCGTTTACACGTTGTTCGCATCATTGTTCATGTTGTTCTCGTTGTTATACGTTCGTCAGTTTGCAGACAGCTTCTTAATCTCGGACATGATTGCAGCCGGATCGAAACTTTCTCAACACGAACAAACTTGGGTATTCGCAGGATTCTTCATTGCCTTCGCAGTAAAAATTCCAATCTTCCCTTTCCATACTTGGCAGCCGAACACCTACAAGGCAGCGCCTACCGCAGGTACCATTTTGCTTGCAGCAGTTATGTTGAAGATGGCCACTTATGGATTGCTTCGTATTACCATGCCTATGGTACCTGCGGGAGTTGCAGATGCAGATTGGGCCATGTGGTTGTGCGTGATTAGCATCATCTACGCTTCATTCGTTGCGTTGAATCAGACCAGTTTCAAATTGCTTATCGCCTATTCTTCTATTGCTCACGTGGGCATGATTGCGCTTGGAATTTTAGCAAATGGAAATACTGCTTACGAAGGCGCATTGATTGAAATGGTTTCTCACGGAGCCATTGCAGTTGGATTGTTCTTCATTGCAGATATGATTGAATCGCGTGTTGGGCACGACCACTTCAACAAGTTGGGTGGACTTCGTGAAAAGCATCCGGCATTCGCCTTTTTGTTCTTCGTTATTGTAATGGCCTCTGTAGCACTTCCGTTAACAAGCGGATTTGTTGGTGAGTTCTTGTTGCTTCAAAGCGTGGGAAGTCACAACATTGTAATGGCCCTATTGGCAGGACTTACCGTTGTTTTCGGAGCAGTGTATATGCTTCGTGCATTTCAAAGCACAATGTTGGGTAAGCACAATGCTGAATTAGCGTTTGCTGAAATGACAGCTTCAGAGAAAATGGTGTTAACCATTCTTGTCATTATTACAATTGCTATTGGTGTCTATCCGGGTATGTTACTCGACGTTGTTCACAAAGGCCTTCAACTTACTGGAATTTAATTTTATGAAAGAGTTATTACTAACCGCATTATTGGGAATTGGAATTTTGGTTTTAGACATTCTAAACCTGAAGAAATACGTTCTCCCATTTATACTTCTTGCCTTGGCAACGTTGGTTGGCTTTATTGCTGCCGATTGGGGCACTGTAGAGACGCCATTCGGTCAAACCATGTTGGTGTATGAGAACGGTGCGAATCTCGCATTGGGCGTGTTCGCTGTAGTCTTGTTCTTCTGGTTCATTCTTTCTTCGTCTTACTTCAAACAGCACGAAGGAAAAACAGATTTGTACGCCTTGGTTGTATTCAGTTTTTGCGGTGCTGGACTCTTGGCTTCTTTCGGAAACATGGCTATGTTATTCTTAGGCGTTGAAATCCTTAGTATTCCTGTTTATGTTTTAGCAGCAAGTAAGAAACACGATTTGGCTTCGAACGAAAGTGGATTCAAGTATTTCATTTTGGGATCTGTGGCTTCTGCTATTTTGTTGTTCGGAATTACCTTGGTGTACGGCGCAACTGGAAGTTTCGATTTAGCGGTTATCTCGAATTTCATTCAAGACGGAAAAGACGCATCGATCATTATGAATGTTGGAATTACCATGATCTTGGTTGGATTCCTTTTCAAAATTTCTGCAGCACCTTTCCACATCTGGAC
>CAMCUG010000033.1 GCA_945878835.1 Chryseobacterium gleum
ATTCCGGAATCGAATATGCCTATTGGATTTGTTTTCATGGCAAAAAAAATCCCGCTTGGCGGGATTTCATTTTATTCAATCAATATTATTTCTGTGTTGGAGAAGTTGGTGCAGCCGCTGGAATTTTCAATTCAACTTTCAACTTATCACCTAAATCATCGCCTCCTATATAAACTAAGTTTCCAGCTCCTTGATCGAATACGTATGTGTACCCGCCTGCTTTCGCAATTTTAGCAACTGCTGCATCGAACTCTTCAACCAATGGCTTCAACAAACCATCTTGCACTTGCTGCAACTCATCATTCGCTGTCTGCTGGAAATCCATCATATTTTGCTCAAGGTCTGCTATGGTCTGTGCTTTACTTTGACGAATTGCTTCAGGCCATCCGCCTGCGCTAACTGCCATCTTCGATTTTGTTTCGTACTCAGCTACCTTATCGTCATGCTCTTTCTGCATAACCACATATTCTCCCTCGAAGGACTTCTTTGCAGTTTCCATATCGGCTTGAACGCCTTTCATTGCAGGCATTTGCAAAAGGATTGCTTGTCTATCTACGTGCGCTAACTTCTGCGCGAATGCACCAAATCCTAATGAAATAAATAGTGCTGCTAAAATTGTCTTCTTCATGATTGTATGTTTTTTTTCTTCTATTCAATGACAGTACCAAAAATACGCATTAGTTGCCTTTCCCCGGTGAACTTGGACGATCATTTCCTGGACGACCTGTTCCGGTGCCTGGTTTCTCACCTGGTTTTTCTTGAGAATCTTCCTTATCCTCTTCGTCTTTATCCAATACCTCTCCTGGTTTCAATCCCATTTTCTTCAATACTTTATCACTAATGTCGTGCTTCGGATTGGTGTACAACATGTTTGAGTGACTGGCCTTATCGAACACAACCATGTATTGAGATTGAGAGGCAATGTCTTCAATGGCTTGAAATATCTGATCTTGAATGGGTGCAACTAACTCTTCACGCTTTTTGAATAAATCTCCTTCCACTCCAAATTTCGATTTTTGGTATTGCTTCACTTCTTCACGGCGCTCGTTAATATCGGCCTCACGCTTCTTCTTCATATCTTCTGTAAGCAATATTTTTTCGGCTTGAAATGACTTTTCCAATTGCTCAATGGCTGTGTATTTCTGTTCCACCTGAGCCTGCCATTCTGCGCTTAGTTCGTTAATCTGCTTCTGAGCTACCACATATTCGGGCATATGCGACAAAACGTATTTTGAATCTATGTATGCGAATTTTTGAGCACTCAACGAGAATGTTGAAACAATAAGCACAAAAGAAAAAATGAATTTGATTGTTGAATTTGCTTTCATCATTCGTTTTTTTAAAGTTCACCCATGTTCATACCAATACTGAAGTGAAACTGACCTGGCGCCATGTTGGGTGCGTTGGGCACATCGTTCAATCTCCATCCGTAATCGAATCCTAACAGTCCAAACATAGGCAAAAAGATTCGAAGTCCGCCACCTACTGATTTGTATAAATTGAAAGGATTGTAATCCGAGAAATCTACCCAAGTTCTTCCTGCTTCAGCAAAAGCCAAGGCGAAAATTGTTGCTTGAGGATTCAATGAAATAGGATAGCGCAATTCAGCACCATACTTTGTAATTACTGGAGCTCCTACGCGATCACTTGGCATAGTTAAAGACAAATCATCGTAGCCGCGTAAGTTGACAATCTCTTGACCATCCAACAAATATCCGCTCAAATAAACTCCACCCATATAGAAACGCTCGAAAGGCGATTGTCCCAAGCTCTTGTTGTAAGTGCCCAAGAAACCAAATCCCGCATGTGTGTGTAAGACTAACTTATTCGTTTTATGCTTGTTTAAAGAGGTGTACCAATTCGCTGTGAATTTCAATTTGTAATATTCCACCCAATCTACTTTTTGCTGATCGGTCATGCTTGGATAGTCATACGATTTTCCAAATACATTTTCACCCAAGAATGTATAAGGCAACGTGCATTTCGAACTAAATGTAATTTTCGAACCCCACGTTGGATAGATGGTCTCAGACAATGAACTTCTTTCTATGGTGAAATTAGCCGCAAGGTTATTCGAATAACCGTTGTTGAAAGAGAAGAACGACCCGTAGTTATTCAAATCGAAGTGCTGGTAGGAAATTCCACCGAAGAACAAGAACCAGTCATCAGGCTTCTGCCAACGCTGTCCAAAAGAAACAGATGCACCAGTAATAATCAACGATTGACGAATCGGATTAAGTACATCGCCAATGTATTTTTTTTGTCCGTTTGATTGAACACTATGATACGCTGAGACCGACAAGGAGTTCGGTCTTTTTCCCCCTAACCAAGGTTCTGTGAAACTCAAATTGTACGATTGGAAAAACGCACCATTGCTCATTGCACGAATGGAAAGTCGCTGACCGTCACCCGTTGGCAAAGGGCTCCAAGCATCCTTTTTAAAGAAGTTACGCATACTAAAATTGTTGAAGCTCAATCCCAATGATCCAACCACGCGTCCACCGCCCCAACCTCCTGACAATTCAATTTGATCGGATGGTTTTTCTTCCACTACATATTCCAGATCAACTAGACCTTCGTCGGCTCTTGGATTCGTGCGAATATCGAATGCCTCTTGACTGAAGTAATTCAAGTTTGCTAATTCACGCTGTGAACGAATCAAATCGGAGCGATTGAATAAATCGCCCGGGCGTGTTCGAATTTCACGATAAATAACGTGGTCATTTGTTTTCGAGTTTCCAGAAACGCTGACAACTCCTATGCGATACTGACGGCCTTCACCCATGCGCACTTCAATGTCTATACTATCCGGCGGAACCAGAGACTCTACTGGGTAGGCGTAAAAATTCAAATATCCATCATCGGTGTACAACGAAGCCACATCTCGTCCTGTTTGATTCATGTTCAAACGGGTTTGAAGCACCTCCATGTTGTAAATATCTCCCTTCTTGATGTTCAGAATTGAATCGAGAGAATTACTTCTGTATTTTGTATTTCCAATAAACGAGATGTTTCTGAAATAAAATTTATTTCCTTCATCCAGTGTAATACGAATCTTCAAACGCTCGGGTCCAACAGCATAGATAGAGTCTTTTACAATTCTCATATTGCGGAAACCTTCTTTGTTATAGCGGGCAACTACTGCTACTTTATCTTCTTCATATTCTTCTTCTAAAAATTTAGATGATTTGAATACGTGATAGAACGCAGCTTTCTTCGTTTTTTTCATGGAGCGATTCAACGTCGCTATAGACATCTTATCTGCCCCTACCCATTCAATTTCTTCAATCTTAATTCTATTTCCACGCTCAATATCGAAGGTTAATTCAACGGCGTTAGGCAAATTTGGATAAGGTTTATCAACGATATTTACTTTGGCGTTGTAGTAACCTTTTTCCACATAAAAATCCTTGATAATATTGGTCGCAGTAGCTTTTAGGTTTTCGTTCACGATATTTCCTGAACGGATTTTCATTTTTTCGCGAATGTTATCTGCGTCGCCCTTTTTTATTCCTTCAAACTTGAACACTCCTAGTTTCGGAAGTTCCTTCACCACAATAACCAAGAAAACATCATCTCCTCGAGCCTCTGCCAAACGAATGTCAATAGCAGAGAATAACTGATTCTTCCACAGTTTACGAAGTGCATCAGCAATTTCGTCTCCTGGAATCATTATCTCTTGTCCCACCTTCAAACCACAAAAAAGCAATATTGCCTGTGCATCGGTATATTCCGCGCCCATTACAGTTATTCCTGCAACCTTCATTTTACGCGGTTCAGCGTAGTCAATGGTAGTGCCTAATTCAACTTGAGCCTGAAGAGCTGGGGCGAAGAATAAAGACGCAATGACCGAAAGAGCAAATAACATTGCTCGGGTATTTGGGAGATTGTATTTCAGCGTCTTTCTCAACTTTCTATTTCGTTTGTTCTGTTTGCTCTGAAGTCATACCAAATCGACGCTCTCTACTTTGGTAGCTCACCAGCGCTTCGAAAAAATGTTCTTCTCTGAATTCAGGCCACATAATAGGGGTAAAATGCAATTCTGTATAAGCGATTTGCCAAAGTAAGAAATTACTTATGCGGTGCTCTCCGCTCGTGCGAATGAGCAATTCCGGGTCAGGAATTTCAGCAGTAGATAGGTTTTGGGTAATCACGTCAGCCGTAACGTCTTCAGCAGGGATTTGTTGTGCAACAATTGATCTCACCGCGTTTACTATTTCCCATCGAGCACTGTAATTCAAGGCCAATACCAAAGTAACATCTTCGTTTTCGGCTGTTTTAGCCATTGCGGCTTTCAGCTCATCGCGACATTTTAGAGGCAGTTGTTCAATATCGCCAATGGCCAATAACCGAACACCATTTTCCATAAGTTCCGCTAACTCGCTAATAATAGTGGTAACGAGTAAATCCATGAGTGCGTCAACTTCATCTTTAGGGCGATTCCAATTTTCTGTTGAAAAGGCATAGAGGGTAAGAAACTCAACTTCTGCCTTGCGTGCTGCCTTAATAGCGGCGCGAACAGATTCAACCCCGTTAAAGTGTCCGAATATCCGATCTTTCCCTTGATTTTTAGCCCAACGTCCGTTCCCATCCATAATTACGGCAACATGGCGTGGAGTCTTACTTAAGTCTATTTGTTCGAAGGCACTTTTCATCGAGGTGCGAAGATACGGAAAGCCCGTGTTTAGACAAGCAATTACTGCCAGGTTGCGCAGCTATTTCCTTTTTTGTCTATTCTGAAATTTAACGAGGCCATGCAAAAGAAGTAAAGATCCTTTCTTCCTGGGTCTCCGCGTTGCATGTAGGCGTTATTGTTATTCTCTTGAACGAGGCTCTGATCGGCTAAGTTGGTTGCCAATTGTCCGCGAGCGGCAGTTAGCATGGTCGGATTCACATACGTTCCAGAAATATCGTCGAAATAGTCTGTGTACGTTTTGCGCATTCCCCATTCCAAAGAAAATCCAAGCAACCCTTTAATGTTACATTTCAATCCTGCACCCATTGGCATTGTGAATCCCGTTGTTTTATACAACGCATCTTTACCTGCCATTCCCTGCCCCTCAGTTCCGGCGGGTTGAAGGGGGTGCCAATAACCGTTATACATTCCCTCTGGATTCATTCGAAAAACAGCAGCACCAAGAAATAAATATGGAGAAATGTTGTGCTTTGAATTGATTTGATAATTGAAGAAGTTCAACTCGGCAATGACACTTCCTTCAAAAAAGCGATTTCTAAAATTTAAATTTCTATTCTGTTGCCAAGCATCTTTACTGTCTGAATCGAAAGCCTCAACATTCCCGTAAGTTAGGCCTGTGCGAATGGCCCATCGCTTATTCAAATTATTTCGAATAGCGATTCCAAGGGCTAATTTTTCTTTGGTTCCAAAATGCTTAGAAGGATTTATCTCACCAATGTAATAGGCCGTTCCCACCGAAATAGAAAGTTCCTTGCTTCGTTCTTTGCTCAGTCCCTGCCCGATTGCCGCGGCATTTCCAACTAAAAATAACACCAAAAGAAGTAAACGGTTATTCATACCTGCACAATGCTTTTTTCAATTAATTATTGTCAATCCATTCGAATGTCAAGTCCCCAACCCATTTTCTTGCGAATGGTTCTGAAGAAATTTCTTCCTTCCAAAAGTATCATTTGCAGTTCAAAGGGTGCGCGACACAATGTAATTTCTACACCGCTGTCCACCACGTACTGAAAACTGTCTAATGTTACTTGTATCTGTCCAGACCTACAATCCGCTTTCAACTTCACTGTTGAGGTGTCTCCAATTACAAGCGGACGAGCTGTTAAGTTGTGAGCTGAAATAGGTGTAATAATAAAATTGTTTGAATTCGGTGTTACTATGGGGCCGCCGCAAGAAAGCGAATAGGCCGTAGACCCTGTTGGGGTGGCAACAATTAATCCATCTGCCCAGTAACTGCTCAAAAAGGCTTTATTCACCGACGCGTCAATTTTGATCATTTCATTCCGCGTGGCGTTGTTGATTGTAATTTCATTCAACGCATAGGGGAAATCACCGAAATCGAATTGTTCCGATTTAATTTGAATGAAGGAGCGCGGGTCAATGGTGTATTCGGAATTTACAAACTGTTCAAGAGCTTCGTCAACTTCTGACACGCTCACGTGAGAGAGAAACCCGAGTCTTCCTGTGTTGATTCCTAACAGCGGAATACGTTTAGAACCTACCAGTCGCGCTGCGTCTAGAAATGTTCCATCGCCACCAAAGCTGAACAACGCTGTTGCATTTTCAAATTCTGAATTTTCTTCGAAGATGGTGTGTGCAGGAATTTGAATGTGTGACTGAAGAAAACGTTCAAACCCTTTGTAGACACAAATGGAGATTCCGCGTCGCACCATTTTCTCAAGAAATTGTTGCACTACTGGAGCCAAGTCGGCCTCGAATTTTTTTCCAAAAACGTATACTAACATATCGTATAAAAAACAAAGGTAGCGCTTTTCAGCAAACGCTACATATTCAAGTAACGCATGAGTTCGTTGTAACGATCTTTTAACTCATCGTCGTACTGAGAAGCCTGAAACTTACTAAGGACCTTGTAATTGAAACGCTCTAAACTTTGAAGAATAGGATTCAAATCGGGTAGATCAATTTTAATGTGCATCTCCAAATTCCCCTCTGAAACTGCAACCACGGAAAGGCTTAAGATCTTTGCGTTGTTTTCTTCAATAATGCGTGCAATTTGCTGAATGCTGTGATCGCGCTCGAATACTTGCAATACAATGATTCCTCCTTCACGCATGGCACCTAACATTTCTGCTAAATGATCGAGCAAATCAGCAGAAGTGATACTACCGAGGTAGTTATTTCCTTCGTCAACAACGGGAATTACCGTCACATCATTTTCACTGACCACCTTCAATACGTCTAAAACATGTGAATCTGGTAAAACAGAAACATTTAGCAAATCGAGTTCGGCCTGAACTTCACCCTGATAAACCTCCGCGTTTAGGAAATCACTTTCATTGGCTAAGCCTATAAACAATCCGTTTTCAACCACAGGTAAATCGTTCACACGCAATTCATCCATTAAATTTAATACGTACATAGCCGAATCGCCGCGACTCAGTGCGGGCAGGCTTTTCGATATTAAATTCAGAGCTTTATTCATAGTATGTTTTGACGAGCGATTAAACGTACATTCATTTTTCGTTCCACAACGTGAATTTGAATTCGAATATTGCCGAGTTTTGCACAACCAATTTTAAATACATGATCGCACTTAGCGTAAACATTAATAAAATAGCCACCATTCGGAATGCACGAGGTGGCATTACACCAGATGTCATTGTGGCAGCGCAGAACATCGAACGCTTCGGTGCCGATGGCATTACGGTGCACCCGAGACCCGACGAGCGTCACATTCGTTACGCAGATGTCCCCGCTTTGAAAAAAGTTGTAAAAACTGAATTCAATGTGGAAGGGTATCCCACTTCTGACTTTATGGAATTGGTTATTCAATCGAAACCGCATCAGGTTACATTGGTGCCAGATGCGCCAGATGCTGTAACATCCAACGCAGGTTGGGATGTGGAAACACATTTTGATTTTTTATCGGGAATCGTTAAAGAATTAAAATCACACGGCATGCGTGTAAGTATTTTCATGGAAGCCAATCCCGCCCTCATGAAAAGAGCCGCTGAAACCGGTACAGATCGCATTGAATTGTATACCGAAAGCTACGCTGTTGGCTATTCCCTTGACAAAGAAAAAGCTGTAGCGCCATTTATTGAAACTGCGAAAGCTGCACACGAAGCGGGACTTGGCATTAATGCCGGTCACGATTTGAACATGGAGAATTTAAAATACTTTGCGCAACAGGTCCCCCATCTGAACGAGGTTTCTATAGGCCACGCGCTTATCTCAGATGCCTTGTATTTCGGATTAGAAAATACCGTGCAGATGTACAAAAACGAATTGATGTAAAATGAAATTGCATTTCAGTAAATACGGGGAAGGAAAACCAATGCTCATCTTTCATGGGCTTTTTGGGACAGGAGATAATTGGACCACGCATGCTAAAAAATGGGCAGAACATGGGTTCTGCGTATACACCATTGACCAACGAAATCATGGAAGATCATTTCATTCCGATGAAATGAATTACAAACTCATGTGTGAAGACGCCATTGATTTCATAGCCTCTGAAAACCTTCGCGATGTGATACTCTTGGGTCACAGCATGGGAGGAAAGACAGTGATGCATGTTGCACAAGAAATTGAATTTCTAATTGAAAAACTGATTATTGTTGACATGGGGGCGAAACGCTATCCTCGACATCACGAAACTGTTTTTGAGGCGTTGCGATCAGTTCCCTTGGGTCAAATACAATCGAGGTCGGAAGCGGAAGATATTTTTTCCAAGACCTCTGTTGACAAGGCCACGCAGCTTTTTCTGCTTAAAAATCTCTATTGGAAAGAACCGGGAAAACTCGCATGGCGATTCAATATTGATGCACTTGAATTCCATATCAATGAAATTCTTGCTGAAGTGCCGCTGAACACCGGCATTAGCCTACCAACATTGTTTATTAAAGGAGGACTTTCCAATTATATTTTGAAGGAAGACGAGCGTTCTCTGCAAGAGTACTTTTCCCAAGCTAAAATTATTGAAATGAAAAACACGGGACATTGGCCTCACGCCGAATCTCCGGAACTATTTTTCCAACAGGTACTTGATTTTAGTCTTAACGGATAGCACTCAATTCATTTATATTTGCAAAAAATATTATTATGGGATTTTCTAAGAAAATTTTAGTTCCAGTCGATTTCACTAAGGTGAGTGATATTGCCATTGATCATGCGCTTTTGATGGGCAAAACAATTCTTGCCGATATTCATCTGATTCACATTGTAGAAAATAAAAAGCAAGTCAATGAAGCTCGCTTAAAGCTAGATGCCTTAAAAGACCGCGTTCGTGTTGAAAATAGCGTTGAGATTCACGCTCATGTTCGCATCGGGAACATCTTTGAGGACATAGATAAGGCTGCAACGGAAATGGATGCAGCCCTTATTATTATGGGAACACATGGGGCTCGCGGTATGCAATTTATGTCTGGAAGCCGAGCATTGAAAATTGTTACTGAAAGTTCTATTCCTTTCATCGTTGTTCAAGAGAGAACCATTCGTGAGCAAGGATATCACCGTTTGGTTGTGCCGTTAGACTTGCACAAAGAAACCAAGCAAAAACTAAGTGCAGTTCGCGATATCGCGAAGTACTTCAATTCGAAAGTGTATTTGATTTCACCGAATGAAACCGATGAGTTCCTAAAAAATCAACTGGACCGTAATTTAAATTACGCCGTAGAATATTTGAGTTCAAAGAACATTCCTGTTGAAGTTGAAATTACTGAAACGAAGTCCGAAGGTTCATTCGTGAAATCGTTGTTGAAATATTCTGCAGCGGTTGAAGCTGATTTGATTTGTATTATGAATTTCTACGAAAGTTCACTGTTAAATGTATTCAACTCGAGCTACGAACAGCACTTAATCACCAACGATGCGCAGATACCTGTGTTATGTGTGAATCCAGTTGACACTTATATAGCAGACCGCTCAAGCCTGGCTTCGTAATAATTAGATTCGAATTCCGATAACTAAAAGGTCATCGGTTTGTTCCACTGAACCCTTCCAAGCGTCAAACGTTTCGTGAAGGGTTTTTTCTTGTGCATCTATTTCTAGACTTGATATAGATGTAAGAATTTCTTTGAATCGCTTTCGCATGAACTTTTTATTGTTCGCTTCGCCAAACTGGTCTGCATATCCGTCGCTGCAGGCGTATACCATATCCTCTTTTTCCAATTGGAATTTCTTTGTCTCAAAAGACTGACCTCGTTCACCGAAGGTTCCAATGCTTCGCTTGGTTGGAGCCAATTCAATAAGTTCATTCTTTCTGACAACGTAAAGTGGAATGTTCGCGCCGCAATATTCCAACATCATTTCCTTTTCATCGATTGCACAAAGTGCGATGTCCATACCGTCTCGAACACCGGTGTTATTGTTGCGCAGTACCTCTGTACCTAAACGATTAACGCTATTTAAAATCTGTGAAGGATCAAGAAAAACCTTAGTCACGTGATTCAAAAAGTTGTGACCTACCAAACTCATGAATGCACCGGGAACACCGTGTCCCGTGCAGTCTGCAGCGGCGAACAATTTCTTTCCACCTACATTCTTAAACCAATAAAAATCGCCACTTACCACAGCCTTCGGAACATAAAAAACAAAACTCTTGTTGAAGATTTGTCTTACCGCACCAATGTTCGGTAAGATTGTATTTTGAAGTCTTTGCGCGTAATTGATGCTGTCAGTCAAATC
>CAMCUG010000034.1 GCA_945878835.1 Chryseobacterium gleum
TCGGAAGAGGCGCAATGGTTGCTGAATTCGATGCGGCTTGTTTCAACGGAAAAGTAGGAGATCTTCAAATTGTAGAAACGCAATTCGGAACTCACTTGATTGAGGTAACGAAGAAAGGTGCTGCGAAAACAGTAACCTATTACGCGCAAATTGAAAGACCTATTTCTCCAAGTGCCGCTACCAAAAAAGAGACTTATCAAAAAGCTGTTGATTTCATTCAGAACCACAGCGACAGCGCAAGCTTCCGCGCAGGTGCTGCAGAGAGCTATGGTGGATTAACCTACTCTCCGAATGTTCGTCCTGAAGCTACTGCGGTGAGCGGTGTTCAGAATGCATCTGAAATTATCGGATGGACTTACAACGCTGAAACAGAAGAAGGGGCTATCTCGCAACCTATTTCAGTTGATGACGGAATTGTAATTGTTTGTTTGATGGAAATCAAAGAAAAAGGCGTTCCTTCATTACGTAACGTATATGATCGCGTGAAGCAAGAAGTGATTAAAGAAAAGAAAGCTGAAAAGTACATGGCTATGATGACTGGCGGTTCTATGGAAGAAATCGCTGGTAAAGTTTCAGGTCAAGTAATGACTTTCGAAACACTTTCAATGGCAATGCGTAACATTCCTGCAAGCGGTGTTCAAGAAACTGAAAGTGCTGCTATTGGTGCTGCCTTCGGCTTGCCGACTGGAAACATCTCTGCCCCCATTAAAGGAAAAGGTGGTGTTTACGTTATTCAACGTGTTGCTGATGTAACGAATGTTGAAAGTCCAGACAATTACGTTTCGTTCAGAAATGATAAAATGCGCGGACAAAAAGCGAGTGCTCCAGCGACGTTGTTTAATTCACTTCGTGAAGCAGCTGAAATTGAAGACTACCGTTTCTTCGCAGAAGATTGATTTTAGTTTTGAATATTTTGAAAAGGATGCTTCGGCATCCTTTTTCATTTCTTAGAACCACAGCAACATGGTGTCGCCGTAACTCAAAAACATGTATTCGTTAGCCATGGCGTGCGAATAAATGCGCTTCCACTCCTCGCCTACGGCAGCAGCAACCAACAATAACAATGTGCTTTTTGGTTGATGGTAATTGGTTTGAAGACCGGAACAAATCTTAAATGAATATCCGGGTGCTATGCAAATACTTGACGATGCACAAATACTGTTTCGATTCGTTCCATCGAGATGATTCATCAGAGCCATTAGCGCCTCTTCCTTCGAGTATTTTATATTCGACATGTAAGGTTCCCACTGATAAACAGAATCTGTCTCTTTTTGCTCTAAAACGCGAACACCCAACCAATATAAACTTTCAAGGGTTCGCATAGATGTTGTTCCTGCTGCAATCACTCTTCCTTCACAATTTAAAATGGATTGAATGCATTCGCGGGTCACTTCAAAAAATTCAGCATGCATTTCGTGGTCTTCGATGCGATATGCAGAGACGGGCTTGAATGTTCCTGCTCCCACGTGAAGACAAACCTGCTCTTGCTTAACGCCTGCATTCGCAATGGCCTGAAGAACTTCGTTGGTGTAATGCAATCCAGCAGTTGGCGCAGCAACAGATCCTTCGGTCTTCGCGAAAACTGTCTGATATCTTCCTTTATCGTTCGCAACCGGCTTTCGTTGAAAATACGGCGGCAACGGCACTTGTCCGATTGCCTCTATGACTTCGGAGAAGACCGCGTTAAAGTTCCAAGTGAATGTTACAACGAAGGCATCTTTCTCGATTCCTATTCTTTCGATGAAAACGCTTTCGGGGGAATTGTTCCAATTGATTTTCAATTCTAATTTTCCTTCTTTCCATCGTTTTGAATTTCCAATGTATGCCGTGAAGGAAATTCTATCATGTGCCGAAAAGGCTTCTGTGTATGAGATGCCAAAGGGTGCTAGGCACATGATTTCTATGAAGGCACCCGATTCTTTTTGAAAAACAATTCGAGCAGGAATTACTTTCGAATTATTAGAAATTAACAGATCTCCTTCCTTCAAAAAATTCGGCAATTCAGAAAAAACTGAATCTGTGATTTCACCTTTTTCATACACCAACAATTTGGACGCCGCGCGTTCTTCGAGTGGAATAACGCGAATGCGATCTTCAGGAAGTGTGTAATTGAAATCTTCAATTTCAATTTGTGGAATTGCCATGGCGCGAAAATACCTATTTTTGAAAACATTTTTAACTATGAGTACGAATAGAAAAGCGTTGGTTGTTGGCTGCAGAGGACAAATAGGCATTGAGCTTGTGATGGCCCTTCGTTCGAAGTTGGGACAAGACAATGTTATCGGGGCGGATATTCAAGCAGCAGAAGAGGTTTCTTCAGAAGATGGACCCTATGTTCAGTTGAATGTTTTGGATGCAGACGCCTTGCGTGCTTGTGTTGAAGACCATGCTGTAACAGAAGTTTATCAGCTTGCTGCGCTTTTGAGTGCAACCGGAGAAAAGAATCCGATGCGTGCGTGGAAGTTAAATATGGAAGGGCTTCTAAATATTCTTGAGCTTGCGAAAGAATTTAAGTTCCGTTTGTTTTGGCCAAGTTCCATTGCGGCATTCGGACCAACTACTCCGGCCGATCATACGCCTCAGACAACCGTGATGGAACCTTCTTCCGTCTATGGAATTTCGAAGTTGGCGGGTGAAAGATGGTGCGAATATTATTTCATGAAGTACGGCGTTGACGTTCGCAGTCTTCGTTACCCAGGATTGATTGGACACCGCTCTGCTCCGGGCGGAGGAACAACAGACTACGCAGTAGATATTTTTTATTCTGCGTTGAAGGAAAACAAATACACATCGTTCCTTTCGGAAAACACTGAGTTGCCGATGATGATGATGGAAGACGCTATTCGCGCTACCATTCAACTGATGGAATCTGATGCTGAAAAGATTAAGATTCGAAGCGCATACAACCTAGCAGGAATAAGCTTCACACCGAAACAATTGGCTGAAGAAATTCAGAAACATTTACCTGGATTTGAAATTAGTTATGCACCAGACTTCCGTCAAGGTCTGGCCGATTCATGGCCGAACAGCATTGACGATTCTTCTTCTAAGAACGATTGGGGTTGGGAGATTGAATACCCAATGCCTCGATTGGTTTCAACCATGTTGGAAGAAATTGCGAAGAAAGTTTCTTAACTGAAAGGAATAGCCTCATAAAAAGCCTCAATGAATGAGGCTTTTTTTATTGCGTCTTCGTTTCTTTGCAGTATGGTTGATTTGTTTATTTACAATAGTCTTACGCGAACGAAAGAAAAGTTCACTCCCCTTCACAAACAATTCGTTGGAATGTATGTGTGCGGGCCTACTGTTTACAATTTCGCGCACTTAGGAAATTGTAGAACGTTCGTGACGTTCGATACGGTTTATAGATACCTCACTTTTCTCGGATACAAAGTTCGTTATGTGCGAAACATAACCGACGTTGGACACATCACCACGGAATTCGATGAGGGAGTGGATCGCATTGGTGCCCAAGCGAAATTGGAGCACGTTGAACCGATGGAAATTGTTCAGAAATACACGACGTATTTCCACGACATGATGCGTGAATTCAATAACCATCCGCCGAGCATTGAGCCAAGCGCAACCGGACACATCATGGAGCAAATTGCCATGATTGAAGAGATTATTAAAAATGGATATGCGTATGAAGTAAACGGAAGCGTTTATTTCGATGTGAAGAAATACAAAGACGTTTTTCCGTATGGTGAATTGAGCGGAAGGAACGTAGATGAGTTATTGGAGAATACAAGAGAGTTAGACGGACAAGAAGAGAAACGCTTCTTCGCCGATTTTGCTTTGTGGAAAGCCGCATCTCCGGAGCACATCATGCGTTGGTCTTCTCCGTGGGGAGAAGGATTTCCGGGATGGCACTTGGAGTGTTCTGCCATGAGCACAAAATATTTAGGAGAGGAATTCGATTTACACGGAGGTGGAATGGATTTGAAATTCCCGCACCATGAATCGGAAGTTGCGCAGAATACTGCGTGTTGCGGAAAAGCACCTGTGCGTTATTGGATGCATGCGAACATGCTAACCGTAAACGGACAGAAGATGTCGAAGTCGTTGGGGAATTCATTCCTTCCACACGAATTATTTTCTGGAACACATCCGCTTTTGGAAAAAGGATTTACGCCCATGGTTGTGCGCTTCTTCATGCAGCAAGCGCATTACAGAAGCACATTAGATTTCAGCAATGAAGCACTGAAGGCTTCTGAAAAAGGATTTGAAAGGTTAGTGCAGGCAGTAGAAAAAGTAGATTCATTAAAGGCTAGCGATTCGAGCACTTATGATATTGAAGCGTTGGAAAAGAATTGCTACGAAGCCATGAGCGATGACTTCAACACTCCTATTCTTATTGCGCATCTGTTCGAAGCGGTAAAGGTTATTAACTCGTGCTTGGATCATAAAATTCAACTCATACAATCAGACATAGATCGTCTTCAAAAATTAGTGAACGGATTTGTGTTCGAAGTGCTCGGACTTCAAGCGGAAGTTATCGGAGCTTCGAATGATATTTCAAACGACCTGATGCAAGTGATTATTCGTTTGCGTGCGGAGGCCAAAGGCAAAAAAGATTTCGCAACATCTGACTTAATTCGTGATGAATTAAAAGCAATAAACATTCAACTTCAAGATTCGAAAGAAGGAAC
This sequence comes from Chryseobacterium gleum, assembly GCA_945878835.1. Classification (GTDB taxonomy): domain Bacteria; phylum Bacteroidota; class Bacteroidia; order Flavobacteriales_D; family Sanyastnellaceae; genus CAIZGX01. The sequence goes on from CAMCUG010000034.1 coordinate 4,653, forward strand.
ATCCTGGACACATGAAAAATAATAAAAAGGTTATAGCCATTGTGCTTATTGTGTTAGTTGTAGGGGTGCTTCTATTCAAGACGTTAGAACCGTATTTCAGAAAATCAAAGAGCGCAGAAAACAATACCACTGAAAATGGAACTGTTTTAGAACCTGCCGATTTCATGACCGACAGTTGTTATTCCTTCATTCAAAAACAAGTGGCTTTTGGTCCGCGTGTTCCAGGAAATGCGAACCACGCAGCATGCGGAAATTGGCTGATTGAAAAATTCAAAAGTTACAATTGTACCGTTAAAGAACAAGTAGGCACTATGCCCAATTGGGAAGGTGGGAACACTCCCGTTCGAAATATAATTGCTTCTATTCATGCAGGAGCCACGAAGCGCATTGTATTGGCTGCACATTGGGACAGTCGTCCGTATGGAGACAAAGATCCCGATCCGAGTAAACACAAACAACCCATAGACGGAGCGAATGACGGCGCAAGTGGTGTAGGTGTTTTGTTGGAATTGGCGCGTATTTCAAAAGATTTACCTGAAGACATTGGCGTTGATTTTATTTTATTCGATAGTGAAGACGGAGGAAAACCTGAGTGGGCTCCCGACGGAGAAAACGATGCTTACACATGGTGTCTTGGTTCGCAATTATGGGCGAAACAAAAGCCACAACGCACGATGAGATACGCTGTGCTTCTTGATATGGTTGGTGCAGAGGGAGCGCGTTTCCACAAGGAAGGATATTCCATGCAATCGGCAGGAAATGCAGTGAATCGCATTTGGGGCAATGCTGCGAAACTTGGTTACGGCGAATATTTTCAAAACGAAGAGACTGCTGGAATCGTCGATGACCATTTGTTCATGATTCAAGCAAATGTTCCTTCTCTAGACATTGTAGATATGCGTCCAAATTTCATGGGAACTCAGTTTGAATTCGGAGGATCACATCACACGCATTCAGACAACATGAGCGTGATTAGCAAACCCACTTTAAAAGCGGTTGGACACACGTTAGCATACACTGTTTGGAATTTGAAATAACTTAGAAATCTAAGTTCAACGACAAGTAAAATACCCTCGGCATTACCGTGCGATCATCTACTCCCCACGCCCAATCGGCGCGCATGTGATAACCTAAAACTTTGGAACGCAATCCGAATCCATATCCGTAAATGATTGGCTCCTTGTTGCTTCTCAATTGCACCGTTACCGGAGTTTGTGTTACCGTAATTGTGTTGAAGTCATTCGCATCGTCGTATGGACTCTTCCCGGTCCAAGCACTTCCAATATCGAAGAATCCAATGACTTGAAAATTATCAGCGAAATCTGATTTGATAGAACGATTACTTAAATACCGAAAGATCGGAAGGCGTAATTCTGAATTACTTAAAACAAAATTATTTCCATTGCGCGCATTCACATAGAAGCCTCTCAACGGCCCTGCAAAGGCCTGAAACGTGTATCCTTGTGTAGCAGATACAAGAACTGAATTATCTACTTTCTGCCCCAGCCAATTGTCTACTCCGCCTAAGTAATTAACCACTTTGTAATCGCCGAAGGAACTGCTTCCACACAAACGAAACGCAAAAATTAAATCGCGATGAATGGGTTGATAATGGCGGAAATCAAAACCCACAACGTAGATGGAATTTTGTTCTTTCAGCTTGTTCGGCTGACGGAAGTGCTCACCCCAAGCTTTAAAGCGGGTGCCCGTTCTGTAATTCAATCCTTTGATGTAGGTGTTGTCGAAAATGTATTCAACCTTTCCACCAACGTTCCACTCTTTCTGATTTTTGTATGACGCCGTGTAGGGGTCACTGGACAGAACGACCATTCGGTCGTTACGACCGATGGCAGTTAATTTAAGAGCACTTGTTTCTGTGAATGGGTATTTCCATTCATGAGTAAGATTATACGTTTGAATACGAATGGTCGCATACTCCTGCGTAATCTCTTGTCCTTGTCGTTGCAAAGAAACTTTCTTGTCCCAACGGTTTTTCAAATTTTCAAAAGACAATCCGAAATCACTGTTGTTAAAGTTGGCTGCTATGCGAACACCTGCGGTTAACTTATAGTCTTCCATTAAGTCTGAAATTCCAACTTTAAAGAATCCTGAAAACCCCGGGGAGATGCTTGTGGGTCCCGTATAATTCTGGTAGAACGAACTCGCAAACTGATTGTCGACGGAAGATTGCACATAACTCGTGGTGTAATTCACCATGTAATTCTTTGTCTTCGGAATTTCTATTTTCGTCAATTTTGTTAGCACCTCTGCCTGCTTCAAACTTTCTAATTGCCGTTTTTTATCTCCTGGAAATGCAAAGTTTTCGGTGTCGATTCGCGTTGCATCTTTCTTCTTGGGGAACCAAATCATTTCAGAATACGGAGCCTTTTCTTTTTCCGGTTGACTCTCATCGCCTTCAATTTCTATGGCTCTATCATTCACCAAATTCAAATCTGTGGCATAGGGAACTCCCAACTCATCGGCTATCCAGATTCCTTCGTTAAAATTGGAACCTATGAAAAACCCTGTCGTTTGTCGAGTCGATTTTTGCAACACTTCTGTAACATTGAAATAACGGTAATGAATGGTCGTGTCAATGCTTGAAATGGCACTGTCTCTGTACACCGAGCAACGCTCATCATACAAGACTTTGCTTCGAATAAATTGAATTTTATTGTCCTTCGCTAAAGCTAACTTCCGATCAGAATAATTCGCATTCGTTAGTTGAATGAGGTCCTCATTTTTATAATCATCGGTTAATTTCAATTTATATATATGGAAATTTGAGTCCTCTGAACGAATACTGTCGTGATAGTTCAAGGCGAGGTTACTGCCTCTGTTCGAACTGAAGTAAATTGTATTTCCATCTGCAGAAAAAACTGGATCTGTATCGTCGAAATTATCGTCAGTTAATTTCTGAGGAATATTCGCCGTAATAGGCAGTAAACTGATGTTCGTTTTTCCATTAAGGGTTGAACTTATAACCACCTTCTTTCCATCGGGAGCATAATACATGCTCTGTATTTTTTCAACCTGAAATAATTCCTTCGAAGATTTTTCCTTGCTTTCAAGTTGATAGGTGTTCCAAAACAATTTACCGTTTTTCTCGGTAACGTATGACAGCACTTGACCATTCGGATGCCACGCCAGCTGCGGTGTGCTCTCGTCTGGAATGCGGTCACTCTTAAAATCTCCACGAGCTACTTTCGTTTTTTCCTTTGTCTCTGTATCGTAAATATACACCGTGTATTCGCCTTTGTTGTGCATGGTGTACGCCCATTTCAGGTGATCGTGCGAAGGCGTCACGTGCAGGTATTCGTTCTTGAATTTTCCAACCAATTCAGTTTCGAGCAATTGGAACTTTTTTCGTTTAACATGAAGATTAGACAACTCCTCTTCCACTTTAACCAGATCTCTTCCTTGTTCTAAAAAGCGCTGATAGTCGCCCACAACAGTCTCTGTGTTTCTTCCAATGACATACTGAAATCCGCCGTCGGTGCCGCGGAACAATTGCGTCATATTTAAAATTCCGAGCACAACATTTTCGCCGTAGATGTTTCCAATGTAAGACCAGAAGCTATGTCCAACCAATTCCGCTTGTTTTCCCGTTAATCTATGAATGTTCGGATAGCGTGCGTTGGCGAACCAATCCTCTGCAGTGCGTTCACTTTCGCGTCGATCTTTCAATGCCGCATAGCGAATTACTCCTTCGGAATACCACGTGGGAATGGCTATGCGATTGTTTCCGCGAACCACGCTTCTCCAATCGCCACCGTACATCAATTGCAAATACATGATTCGTGAAAGACCCAAGGCAATTTGCTCGCGCAATTCTAAATCTGTTCCTTCGAAATACACGAACATCTTATTTCCTAAAATATTCGTAGCGCCGCCAATACTTGCGGTTTCTTCGTCTGACAATCCTAAATTACTTTGACGAAATTCACTTTGTTTGTTGAAACAAACCACTTGAATTTTATCGTCGAGCTGGACATTAAAAAACTTTTGAAGACGCGTTTTTTCCTGTTCGCAATACAACAAAGATCGCTCGGCAATCTGCTGTCCGCCTTGGTAATAATAAACTTCAAAATGCTCACCGGGGAAAAACGACCAATCGAAAGGCTTATGCTGTACTCTGTTTTTTCCGAAAGAAACATTGGAACCTCTGTAAAATTGGGCTTGACCTGCAATTGAGTTCAACACCAGCAGAACAAAAAGAAAATAAAATGCCGGTCCCTTTCCGCGAATCATACTACCAAAGTACGCGTATTTTCGCAAACATAAAATACCTCGTCGCAATGAATATTCAATCTTTTCAATTCAACGCCTTTTCTGAGAATACCCATGTCATTTGGAACAGCGAAAAACAAGCAGTTATCATTGACCCCGGCATGAGCAATCGTATTGAGGAATCTGAGTTTCTTTCATGGTTGAAATCGGAAGAATTAACAGTCGTTGATGTTTGGCTCACCCACTGCCACATTGACCACATTATGGGATTGGATTTTTGCTTTCGTGAATTCGGGTTGAAGGGCATTGCTCATGGGTTGGACAAGGTGAATGTTGAGCGAAGTGAAATGGTCGCAGGCATGTACGGCATTCCCTACACCGCAGGACCCGAGCCTGAATATCTTCTTCAAGAAGGAAAAATGAATCGACACGGTTTTGAAACAGATGTGCTTTTCGTCCCTGGACACAGTCCTGGACATGTGGCTTTTTATTTCAACGAAGTAGGAGTTGTTTTCAGCGGAGATGTATTGTTCGAAAGAAGCATCGGTCGCACCGATTTGCCAGGTGGAGATTTCGATACGCTAGCCACTTCCATTCGAACAAAAATGTATTTACTTCCTGAAGAAACCGTGATTTACAGCGGGCATGGAGACACGACTACGATTGGCGCAGAGAAAAGAGAGAATCCTTTTGTGAAAGGAGAATAACTACTTCTTGTAATTTTTTTCGTAGAAGGAAATCCAATCTTCCACTGTCATTTTCGTCACCAGCTCTGCAATTAAATCGTAGGGAATATCTTCCATTTTTTTGAAACGAATACATGATTTTCCCATGTCTAATTTCGACTTGCAATGCTTGGGGTATTCTGCAACAAACCAATCGTACAATTCAGGTTTCGCATACACGCCCATGTGATACAATGCAATGAAATTTTTCTGTGAGGCGAGTGCTAAAAATGGAAGCGGCAACTTCGGATCGCAATGGTAACCGTCTGGATAAATCTTGTGCGGAACCACATATCCAATCATTCCGTAACTCAACTGCTCTTCGAATCCCTTGGGTAGATTTTTCTTAATGAGAGATTGTAATTTCTGAACAACAGCCTGCCTCTCTTCTGGCAATGCATTGACATATTCTTGAACGGAACTCATGATTATAGTTTTGATCAAAAATAATTGAATCAATTCAGATTGGAAGAAACAAAATCTTTGCAATACTCATCTATGAGCAATCGCACTCGTCTAAACTCATTCACAATTTCTTCTTCCGTTCCTGAAGCCTTTGCCGGATCGGGAAAGTTGTAATGAAATCTTTCAGCCTTCGAAGGGAAATACGG
>CAMCUG010000035.1 GCA_945878835.1 Chryseobacterium gleum
CCTATCAAGTAATTGGAAAGAGGCGTTAGGATCAGAGAAGAAAAAGAAGTCAGAACCTCTAAAGTATTTGTATTCCAGTAACCTTAAATTGGCTTTATTAACAAAGGCACCCCCTTGAATGGTCCATGAGCCTGTTCCAAAACGTGGAAGCTGATAGTCGTCGTGAATTCTCAATTCAACATAATCGAAGTTCACTTCACTGCCGAACATTTTTGGAACACCCTTGCGATAATTAAAGCGAACCTCAGGGTATTTGAATCCGGTAACTACTTTTCTGTTTTTCTTGATGTAATAAGTTTGACCTGGTCTCCACTGTATATTCAGATTAAACTCTGATTTTTTATAACGCTGAAATTCTACAGGATTATTCACATCACCAAAAAGCTGATCTGACCAACCGTCTTGAACCAAATTGTTAATGGGCATTTGATCACAAAATTCAAACGTAAGTGAGGCGTACAGTCCATTCACAACTTCCATACGCTGTTCAATGCTGTACATTTTTGCTCGAACATAATTGCTTCGGCTGAACACTGTACTGAACGACGAGAACGTATTAATCATGTCGTAGTAATCTCCAAAACGGATATACGTTCGAACAAATTTCTTAGGATAATACGTCAACCCTATTCCGCCTTTTCCTCTTACATCTTTATTTGCAAAGCCATAATCTATATAGCCATCAGTATCCAACACGAAATCATTACTCTTAAAATATTGACTAAAACTCCCTCCGAATTTGTGTCGATATCCACCAATTCCAAAGACATTGGCTTGAGCTATGAGAGGGTTGATATAATAAGCCGTTCCTTTTGCTCTGTTTCGCCAAGCAACTCCAGACAGCGTTACATCCCAAAATGTAATTTTATTGAAGGCTGAATCAGCTTCAGCTTGAATCTTCGGATCGTCGTATCTATTTTGAAGACTATCACATTCGAATTTGTATTTCAATTCAAGGCTCGTGAGTGGAATCAATTGTTTACTTTCCCAATAGGCACTGTCTCTATCAAAAGCGGAATCGTCGTATTTCAATACCTCACTCGACTGCATATTCAGTGGAGTTGAAATATTGAATTCATACTCCTTGAATTTGTAATCGACATGACAAATACGTTGCGTCTTTCCCTCTTTTACCTTTCCATAAATAGACTTTCCATTACTGATCCATTTATTTAATTCTTGTTGAATGAATTCTTCCTTCCATGAAAAATTAGAGAAAAAGGGCATGACTTCATCGTCTAAATTCAATTCCAATTTTCCTACAACGAATGTTGTGTCTTGAATCCAGATGTAGCCATTGAACAGCGCCTCCTGCTTGAAAATGGGCATGACTGAAAGCTTGAAGAACTTCTCGCCATTCAACGTGTCTATTCCAACCAAATCAAAGGAGTAGGAGAGAAGGGCTGTTGATGCGATTGGCGAAATTATTTTTTTATCAGATAATTGGGGAAGAGTGAGAGCATTTTCTCTAAGGTTAAATTCTGAAAAACACGATTGGCTTGTTAATTCATAAGGGTCTTGATATCGATCGCGATCGTTCACAATAGACTCTTCTCCGTATTCAAAATTCACATTAACCGACGCGTAATTTTCATTTCGCTTTGGCGTGAAGTCGCGAAAGGCATCGACCTTTAGTTTTACTTCATTTTCTTTCGCGTATAAGGTTCCGGCGCTTTCATTGACATGGTAAATGGAATTTTCAATGACAGGCGGTTGAATCACTTTAGAAGAAGAATCGCGTTTGAAATCTATTTTCTCCATGGACGTTCTTCCGTAAAATCCTACGGAATAATTCTCCATTTGATTGGCATAGAACTCACGCTGGTCAGAAGCTCCGCGCACCAATCGCTTTACAAAATCTCTTCGGTCGGCATTCACAACCACCATAGGCATTTCATTGTTATTGACCTTCAAAACAACGTCGATGATCAACGTTTTTTCTTGTCCAATTTGAAGTGATTTAATCACTTTTTCATAACCTATGAAATTGAAATTAAGGAGGTAATTACCTGGCTTTAAGTTTAATTGATACTCACCCTTTTCATTGGTGTGTGTGCCCAAGTTTGTTCCTGGAACAAAAACAGCCACATGAAAAAGAGGGAACCCTTGCTCGTCGTTAACGACACCTTTAATGTTTGTTGCATAAGTCAAATTCCAACAAAACAAAAAGACAACGCTCGCAAGCGCTGTCTTAATATGCATTGTCAGTGTTGAAATATTCACAGGACTAGGACGTACGAGACATCTATTGGTTAACGAAGTTTTTTATATCTTCTTTATTGAATTGATCTCCGAAATAAGATTTCAAGATGTTTCCATTCCATAAATAAAGAATACCCGGAGTTTCTCCTTCCGCTCCCATGAGCGTGAAGAATTCACCCATGCCTAAAACCTGATAGGGATATTTCTTTCCAGCTACTTGGAAAAATTCATCAATTTTTTCTACTTCTTCATCACCGAAGTAAATATACACCTTTGGGAAATTGGGATCTTTTGATAATTCAGTTAACGCTTTAGCAGCTTCGCGACAATGGTCGCAACCCGGAATGAAGAAACAAACGATGCGTTTTCCCTCATCAATTTTAACTTTCATTCCACTAAATACATTCAATTTCGAAAATTTAGAAACAACTGATGTTGGGCCAGGATTAACTGTTTCAACTGGAGTTGTTGTAACAGCAACTTTTGTGGTATCAACAGTTCCTGTCTCAGCAGTGGTTGTTTCAGGTTCCCAAGGAATATTCTCTGTATTAACAACAATGTTCGACAATTCCTTGAATGGTGCAAACGGAAAAGCCATGAACATAAATAGGGTGGAGAAAGACCAGATTAACAATAGGAATGAAAAACGATTGGCGCTTTTCTTTTCATGACTAATAAAAAACAACCAACCCAATAGTCCAAGGGTAACAATGTTTTTAATTAATGCTTCTGTCGGAGTCATTTCAATAAACTGCCCAAAACATCCACAGTTTCCACCTTGTCCAATAGCAATTTGATAAGACAGGTGAATGCAAAAAGCAACGAGCAGAAGGGCAGTGGCTGGAATAGCTAGGCGTTTGAAAAAATGATTTTGAATTAATGCAATCCCTAGACCGAGTTCAATACCTATTATTAGCCTTGCAAAATAAGGAGCAGTATGCCAATCGGCGAAACCTAAATCTACTAATTGCTTTTCAAAGGGAGTTAAGGGAAGCATTTTCGTAATTGCCGAAAACACAAAAAGCGCGAAAAGAAATACGCGTAAAGTCCAAGAGATGTAGAGATTTCTTTTTTCCATAAATCAAAAGTAAGAAGGTTATTGAATAATTACTGCGTCCGACTTTTCAAGAAGCGTGCCGTGTATAACATTTGTTGCTAGAACAAAGTTCAGTAGTCAAATCTTCTATTTTCGTTCAGTGAAGGTTGCAAAGAAAATAGGCTATCAATTGCTCGTCCTCTGGGGCGTTGTGACTGTCGTTTTTTTTCTATTTAATCTAACAGGTTCAGACCCGGTGCAGAATCTTGTTGGAGAAAATGCCAATCAAGAAGTTGTAACCAACATGCGGAACAAGTTGCGCTTGAATCATTCTCTTGGAATTCGATACCTCGAGTATTTGAATAATCTGTCGCCTATAAGTGTTAATAGATCCGACAATTTCAGTGAAGCCTTCTACGCTGACGCCAATTCCTATAATGGATGTTCTTTTCCAGTTGGTGAAAAAAGAGCACTTTGGATTAAGTCGCCAAGTCTTGGAAAATCTTTCATTTCCGAAAAATCGGTTTCTTCCATTTTCGCTGAATCTTTTCCAGGGACATTTGTCCTTGCTTTAGGAAGTATTTTACTGAGTCTAATCATGGGAATTCCGCTCGGAATATGGGCTTTTCAAAAGAAAGACTCGTGGATCGACAAGACTATTTTATTCGTTTCCGCAATTGGAATGGCAGGGCCATCGTTCTTTGTTGCGCTAATTGTCGCGTGGATAGGAGCGGTGTTGTTGCGAGATTACACTGGTCTAAGCATGACAGGAAGTTGGTACAGTGTAGATGTTTGGGAGGGAAAATACATTGATTTGAAGAACCTCATTCTTCCCATGATCACTTTAATGATTCGACCGTTGGCGATTATTGTTCAATTAACAAGAAGCAGTATGTTGGATATTATGTCTCAAGATTTCATTCGAACAGCAAGAGCGAAAGGACTTTCAGAGAGTCGCGTTTTGTACAGACACGCCTTGCCGAATGCATTGAATCCGGTTGTGACAGCAGTTTCAGGATGGTTCGCTTCCTTATTAGCAGGAGCGGTATTTGTTGAATTTGTTTTCGGGTGGAAGGGAATTGGTCAAGAACTTTTCATGGCCATTGAAAAACAAGATCAGCCTATTGTAATGGGAGGAGTAATTTTGGTTTCTACCGTCTTTATTGTTGTGAATGTTCTGGTTGAATGGGTATACGGAATTCTCGATCCCCGCATTCGGACCTCTTCAAACTAAAGATAAAAGGGATGATAGGGCATTCATTTCCATATTGCATGAACAATGGCTGAGGAGATAGAGCAGATTCTATACTTCAAAAAACACTACTTTACATAATGTAAATTATGTGTCTTTTGATAATGCTGTAAACTGAATATCAATGCATTAAAAAACTCGGATCTCTACGAGTTTCTCAAAATCCATTGTTAAGTCTTATTCTAATGCTCTTCTTCTGTGTGTTCAGATTCATTCGAATCGTCCAGACATTCCCGTGCAGCCTTCGTGACCCGCCATTCCTTTGCAAGATTCTCCAGATCCTTCAGCTGAGCAACAACTTGAAATCTCTGGATGACGAATTTCACCTCCAGTTAACCCCGCTCTGCTAATCAGCACAATGGCTATAATTCCGATGAAAACTACCAAAATTTCTGCTTTTTTGACGTGTTTGTGACCTTTTCGGTGTCCAAACAACGCTATTCCAGCAAAAACACCTGTAACGATACATGGCCAAAAAGCCAATTCTGAAGCTTCTTTATGCTCATGAATTAGGTCTTCGCTCACACAATATTTCCCTTCATTCTCTTCAAAAAAGTGCTCAGAAGCTCCTCCAGAATACATAGTAGGATAACTCGAGAGTCCTGCGATCATAGTAATCCACAATCCAACCGACGAAATAACCTGTTTTTTAGTTAAAAGTCCGGAAATAACCACCAAAATACCGATAATTAGTCCAATTATGGGCAAATGGTTGATCAAAAGATGTATGTGCGGTGCGTTCATTCCTTATTTACTCTATTATTTAACTCAAAACACTTTAAATTCTTACTTTCAATGATTTAAGTTCGGTTACTTCAACTTAAAATAAAGAAGGTTGAATCGTTTCATCTCCATCTTCAGTTTGAGCAGTTGATTGAGGTCTTGTCGACAAGATGGCGTCGTCGGCTTCTTGTTCTCTTTCAACCTCAGCTTCTAGCAGATCAACCGAAAGAATGGGATATGTAGAAAGTCTGTTTCCAATCGCCTTTAATCCTTTGATGGAGATAAAGTCGGGCAGATTCATAGTTTCGTCCATTTTATTCTGAGCCTGCTTGAATTTCTTGTTGAAACGGATATACACGTTCGGGAAATGGTTCGTGGTGGCCACGGCCAATTTCGACTTTGGATGCTCCGTTATGAATCGAACCAGGCCTTTGCTAGGTTCAACCAAGAAACGCTTTACCATCCAGGTCTCCTTTTCACCGTCGAAATAAACGGAGCTCATCGGTTTCTCGGGGAGCCACTTTTCCAAGGTGATCATGTTATCTGGAAAGTGAATACTTAAATCTGGAGCAAGTAACTGATAATCTCCCGAAGATTGTATGACAAGAATCTTGTCCTCTGGACCGAAATCTCCTAGGAATCTTCCGCGACCTTCGTCATTCAGTCTTTGAACACTTTCGTCGATCCAAATTTTTCTTGCGCTAAGAGTAGAAACCCCAGCCGCTTTCAATTCCACCTTTTTAACTGGATATTTCGTGGCGACATTTCCTTGAGCGTCGCGACCTTTAACGGCTAATTCTGAAAAGTCGACATCGAATTTGAGTTTTTTCAATCGCTCTAGCGCTCTTAGATTCACGGTAATCACTTCCGCTTCTCCATTCGGATTAGCGCTGAAATAAAGAAGTTCACTTCCTTCAGTTCCTTTGGTTAAGTCGTATTCTTTGTCTCGTGTTATAGAAGTCACTGCAAATCGTTTGATGTTCGCGCCTCCATTTTTACCGTCGCGATACATTAAATTGTAGATGGTTCTGCGATCGTCCTTCTTCCAGATAGCAATATGAATGATGTCTTTACCAAAGAAGGCCTTCTGCTGAACCTTAGAAACCATCATTTTACCATCTTTTCGGAAAACAATAATATCATCGATGTCGGAGCACTCACAAACGAATTCTCCTTCGTCACGTTTCAATCCAATTCCAGCAAATCCCTCAGTCAAATTCACCGAAAGCTTCGCATTTGCAATGGCTACTGCAGCAGCTTGAACTGTATCGAATGTTTTGATTTCCGTTTTACGCTCTCTTCCCTTTCCGTATTTCGTCTTTAAATCTTTGAAATAAGCAATCGCGGTATCGGTAAGATGATTCAGTTTTTCTTTTACCAGATCAATTTCACCTTCCAATTTAGAAATGAAATCATCTGCCTTGTTGCTATCAAATTTCGAAATTCGCTTGATGCGTATTTCCGTTAGGCGAGCAACATCTTCATCTGTTACTGCACGCAAGAATTTCTTGGTATGTGGCTTTAACCCTTTGTGAATCGCAGAAATGATTTCATCCCACGTTTCACATTCTTCAATGTCGCGGTAAATTCTCTTTTCAATAAAAATCTTTTCCAACGAAGCGAAATGCCAACTTTCTTGAAGTTCATTCAGCTGAATTTCCAGCTCCTTTCCAATTAAATCACGCGTTCTATCTGCTGAAATTTTCAGAAGCTCATCCACAGGAAGGAATTTCGGACGATCATCGTGGATAACACACGAGTTCGGAGAAATGCTTATTTCGCAATCGGTGAAGGCGTATAACGCATCAATTGTCTTATCTGGAGAAACACCTGTTGCCAGGTGAACCATGATTTCAACAACAGCGGCGGTATTGTCTTCAATTTTCTTAATCTTGATTTTGCCTTTGTCGTTGGCTTTCAAGATGGAGTCAATTAATGAAGATGTCGTTGTTCCAAACGGAATTTCGGTAATAACCAAGCAACGCGCGGCATCGTCTTTCTTAATTTTCGCGCGAACGCGAACTTTTCCACCGCGAAGTCCTCCGTTGTAATCCGAGAAATCGGCCATTCCTCCGGTAAGGAAATCGGGAACAATGTGCGTTTTCTTTCCTCTTAAAACATCAATACTCGCGTCGATTAGTTCAACGAAATTGTGCGGAAGGATTTTACATGCTAATCCCACGGCAATTCCTTCAACACCGAGAGAAAGTAAAAGAGGGAATTTAACAGGAAGCGTTTCCGGTTCCTTGTTTCTTCCATCGTAACTCGCCAACCAAGTGGTTGTTTTCGGATTGAAGATAATCTCTTGCGAGAGTTTATTCAATCGCGATTCAATATAACGCGGAGCAGCAGCGCTGTCACCGGTAAAAATATTACCCCAGTTTCCTTGGGTATCAATGAGCAAATTCTTTTGTCCAATTTGAACCAAGGCATCACCAATGGAAGCATCTCCGTGCGGATGATACTTCATGGTATTTCCAATGACATTGGCCACCTTGTTAAAGCGACCATCGTCCATTTCCCACAAGCTGTGCAGAATTCTTCGTTGTACCGGTTTCAGTCCGTCGTATAAATGGGGAACGGCTCTTTCTAAAATAACGTAAGACGCATACTCAAGGAACCAACCTTCGTAGAGGTCGGATACTCCAATTACGTTTCCTAATTTATTTTCTTCTGGATTTGTATTTTCTTCCATCTCCTCTCCTATTCTGTTTCTGATTCAGTTTCTATTTCCTTCTTCTCAACGATTTCATCTTTCTCTACGCGAAGGTTTCGAATGATAAAGTCTTGTCTATCTGGAGTGTTCTTCCCCATATAAAATTCAAGAATGTCTTTGATGTGAATGTCCTTGGTTATAACAACAGGTTCGAGTCGAATGCTTTCACCAATGAAGAACTTAAACTCATCTGGAGAAATCTCTCCCAATCCCTTGAATCGGGTGATTTCCGGCTTCGTTCCTAATTTGTGAATGGCATGTTGACGCTCCAAATCGGAGTAGCAATAAATGGTTTCCTTCTTGTTTCTCACGCGGAATAAAGGGGTTGAAAGGACATACAAGTGTCCAGATTTCACCAAGTCAGGAAAAAACTGAAGGAAGAAGGTGATCATAAGCAAACGAATGTGCATGCCATCGACATCGGCATCGGTTGCAATAACTACATTGTTGTATCGAAGTGAATCGAGTCCGTCTTCAATATCAAGTGCCGCTTGTAATAAGTTGAACTCTTCGTTTTCATAAACGACTTTCTTCGTTAAACCGTAAGTATTCAAGGGCTTTCCCTTCAAACTGAAAACGGCTTGGGTCTGAACATTTCGAGAAATGGTAATAGACCCCGAAGCCGAGTCTCCCTCGGTAATGAACAACGTTGTCGCATTGGCCAAGTCGCTTTTATCGGCGTAATGCACTTTACAATCGCGAAGCTTCTTGTTGTGTAAGTTTGATTTCTTTGCGCGCTCTCTGGCCAATTTGGCTATACCCGCAAGTTCCTTTCTTTCTCTTTCTGATTGAAGAATTTTCTTCAAGAGACTTTGGGCAATCTCTGGATTTCTATGCAAGAAATTGTCGAGTTCTTTTTGAAGGAACTCCAAAATAAACGCCTTAACACCTCTGCCGTTGGGTTCAATTTCATTCGAACCTAGTTTGGTTTTAGTCTGCGATTCGAAAACCGGTTCAATGACTTTAACGGCAACAGCCGCAACAATACCTGAACGAACGTCAATTGCCTCGTAATCTTTTTTGAAGAAGTCACGAATGACTTTTACATAAGCCTCACGGAAGGCCGCCTGGTGCGTTCCGCCTTGCGTCGTGTATTGTCCGTTTACAAAACTGTAATATTCTTCTCCGTATGAATTGGTGTGCGTGATAGCCACTTCAATGTCATCGCCTTTCAAATGAATAGCGTTGTACAACGGATCTTCGGTCATGTTGGCCGCGAGCAAATCGCGTAATCCATTTTCCGATTTGAATTTCTGTCCGTTGAAAATGATGGTTAGTCCAGCATTCAAATAGCAGTAATTCCAAAGCAGTCGCTCAATGTGTTGTGAACGATATTGATAATTTACGAATATACTTTCATCGGGAATGAACGACATGAGAGTTCCGTTCTTCTCTGCTGATTTGGCTATTTTAAAATCCTGAGTAATTTCTCCCTTGCCAAATTCAGCGGCCTTCACCTCACCTTCGCGAAACGATTCAACGCGGAAGAAAGAACTTAGTGCGTTAACTGCCTTCGTTCCTATTCCGTTTAGTCCAACAGATTTTTTAAATGCGCGAGAATCGTATTTTCCACCTGTGTTGATCTTCGAAACGCAATCAATCACCTTTCCCAATGGAATACCTCTTCCGTAATCGCGAACGGTAACGGTTCCGTCTTTGATTACAATTTCAACATTCTTTCCATTCCCCATGACAAATTCGTCAATGGAGTTGTCCATAATTTCCTTCAACAAAACATAGATACCATCGTCGGCAGTAGTGCCGTCTCCGAGTTTACCTATGTACATCCCGGGGCGCAGACGAATGTGTTCGTACCACTCGAGGGATTTAATGTTGTCTTCTGTGTATTTAACTTCTTGAGCCATCTCGTCTATTCTAAATCAGACTTCGAAAGTAATACGCAGAATAACTTTGGAAATTCACAATGGTTGGGAGTTTTCAACAGCTATGTGAAAACACCGGTTGATACTATTGCTCAGACATTTGTATCAAAGCAAAAACGGCATAATTGATCATATCACGAAAACCGCTGTCAATACCCTCGGAAACGAGAGTTTTGCCGGCGTTGTCTTCGATTTGTTTGATGCGTAAGATCTTCATGAGAATTAAATCGGTGAACGATGAAACTCGCATGTCGCGCCAAGCTTCACCGTAATCGTGATTCTTGTTCATCATTAATTCTTTTGTGATTTGTGCTTGCTC
>CAMCUG010000036.1 GCA_945878835.1 Chryseobacterium gleum
GTGTTGAATTATTCATCGCCCATTGATCAAGAGGTTTCATGGGATGAATTATCGAAACACATGTTCACCCTTCCAGAACAGCCAACAGCAATTCCTTATGTGACTTCGTATTACGAAGAGAAATGGGGATTCTGCCTTTCGCACAACGAATGGCTTTCTCTTCCGAAAGAAGGAACGTATCGCGTGGTTATTCAATCTGAATTAACACAAGGAAGTTTGACTTACGGAGAAGCAATATTGAAGGGTGATTCAGAAAGAGAAATTCTTTTTTATTCGTACTTGTGTCATCCGAGCATGGCGAACAACGAGCTCAGCGGACCTTTGGTCTTAGCCATGCTCTATGAAAAGCTCGCCGCCCTTCCACAAAGAAAATATACCTACCGATTTGTTCTTGCGCCCGAGACCATCGGATCCATTGCCTACTTGTCGAATAATGGAAGTGCCTTGAAAGAAAAGCTAGAAGCCGGATGGGTATTGACGTGTTGCGGCGATGCCGGAAAAATTCATTACAAGAATTCACGTCAAGGAAACGCATTGGTCGATCGAATAAGCAAACACATTTTGAATCAACTTCCACTTGAATGGAACGATTTAGAATTTTCTGTTGGCGGAAGCGACGAGCGTCAGTTTTGCTCTCCCGGATATAATCTTCCCATAGGATCTTTCATGCGCACGCCTTATCAGCGTTACGCGCAATACCACACGTCCTTGGACAATCGCGATTTCATTTCTATTCCTGCCATGGAAGAAGGGGTTGAAATTTTATTTCAAATGGTTTTGGCCCTTGAGATAAATGAGATATACGAAGCAGTGGTTCAATACGGAGAACCGCAATTGGGTAAACGTGGATTGTATCCGAGTTCGAACATGCCGAACACAGACCAGCGACAAATGGTGCACAACATGATGCACCTCATCAATTGGTCCGACGGCGAACATGATTTGTTAAGCATAGCCGATAAAAAGGGAACCGCAATGTTTTATTTTGCCCCTTTGGCCAAACTTTGCGAGGAGAAGGGTGTTCTAAGAAGGAAATAACCCAATTGAATTGTACATTCGCATCTTAAATTTTTTAAAATGAAATCATTAGTAGAAGCTTTTCCAACACATTTGAAAGAAGCCTTGGCGATAGGTCAAAGTGCTACATTCACAAACACCGACAAACAATTTGAGAATATTGTCATCTCTGGTTTAGGAGGTTCAGGTATCGGCGGAAAGATTGTTTCTCAATTGGTAGCAGACGATTGCTGCCTGCCTATTATTTGCACGAACGACTACGTTCTCCCTGCATTCGTAGGCTCTAAGACATTGGTTATTATTTCGAGCTACAGCGGCGAAACAGAAGAAACTGTTGCAGCATACAACGAAGCAAAAGCGAAAGGCGCTACCATTTCTTGCATCACTAGTGGTGGTAGAATCGCAGCAGCAGCGACAGCAGACGGATACAACTGCATTATTATTCCGGGCGGACAACCTCCAAGAAGTATGTTCGGTTATAGTTCTGTTCAAGTGTTATTCACCTTGAAAGCGTACAAATTGTACAATGGAAATTTCGAAGCCGAAATCAGCAATTCAATCGATTTGATTCACGCTGAAATCGCGAACATTCGCACCGAGACTAAGTCAATTGCAGAGAAAATTGTTTCTCGCATTCCAGTTTTATACAGCGAAGCAAGCTACGAAGGCGTTGCCATTCGTTGGAGACAACAAATCAACGAGAACTCGAAAA
Organism: Chryseobacterium gleum; assembly: GCA_945878835.1. Taxonomy (GTDB): domain Bacteria; phylum Bacteroidota; class Bacteroidia; order Flavobacteriales_D; family Sanyastnellaceae; genus CAIZGX01. The sequence goes on from CAMCUG010000036.1 coordinate 1,730, forward strand.
TGCTTTGCTGGCACCACGTTTTCCCAGAGATGAACCACAACGAGTTAGTGGGTTGGACAGGCGGAGACAACCGCGTTGCTGTGTTGATGCTTCGCACGGAAGACGATCACCAACGCTCACAAATTCGCATGGACATCTGTAAGAAATTAATGGGTGAAAAGTGTGATACGATTATTGAAATTCACGCGAAAGGTTCAAGCAGACTTGAAAGAGCATATTACTTAATTCACTTGGGTGACTGGTTAAGCATTGATCTTGCTGAGCTACGTAACGAAGACGCTACAGCTATTCCAGCAATTATTTTCTTGAAAAACGAGCTTTCGAAAATATGAGTAAACCCGTTGTTTCCTTCAGAGACTTAGGCCACGCGCCTTACAAGGAAACATGGGATTTTCAAGAAGAGTTGTTTGAACGCAATGTTCAACGAAAACTTCAAAATAGATCAGAAGGAAAAGCAGACGGAGAGGGAACAGAAGATGTTCTTCTCTTCGTTGAGCATCCGCATGTATACACCTTGGGAAAGAGCGGCGACGCTTTTCACTTGCTCGTTTCTGAAGAGAAACTCAAAGAGATAGGAGCAACGTATTATCCCATCAACAGAGGTGGAGACATTACCTACCACGGTCCAGGACAAATTGTAGGTTATCCGCTTTTAGATCTCGAACATTTCTTCACAGACATTCACAAGTACATGCGGTACTTGGAAGAGGCCATTATTCGCACCATTGCGCATTACGGAATTGTGGGTGGAAGAATAGACGGCCTAACCGGTGTTTGGCTAGATATCGATGACCCGAAAAAAGCGCGCAAAATTGCAGCGCTCGGAGTGAAGTGCAGTCGGTGGTTAACCATGCACGGATTCGCGTTCAACGTGAATACAGATTTGAATTACTTCAACCACATTGTCCCTTGCGGAATTACGGATAAAAAAGTAACCAGCCTTTCAAACGAATTAGGACATGAAATGGACATGGATGAAGTGAAAAGAATTCTTCTTCAAGAATTAGCAGATGTATTTCAATTCGAAATACAAATTCAACAATAAGTATTAAAATTTCAAAGTGAATATCGTACGCCCAAGGGAAGCGCTTTTCGTTTTCAAAACCTTACATTTGTAGTATGGAATCATTTATCTCTGCATTTTCGACCGTGCAAGGTTGGATAGACTTGTTGACCTTGGTCATTATGGAAATTGTCTTGGGTATAGACAACATCATTTTCATTGCAATTGTAACTGGATTTTTATCGTCTAAATCAGATCAAACAAAAGCGCGGAGAATTGGACTTTCATTCGCTCTTATTTTTAGAATTGGATTGTTGTTCACGCTTTCCTATTTGGCGCATTTACAAGAACCATTTTTCACCTTGGGCGGCTATGATGTTTCAGGAAGAGGCATAGTATTGTTAGCGGGAGGATTGTTCTTAATCATTAAAACCGTCAATGAAATTCGACATAAGTTTTTAATAGCAGACAATGAAGAATCTGAAAAATCGCGAAAGATCAACTTGTTTCAAGCCATTATTCAAATCACCATTATCGACATTGTCTTTTCATTCGATTCAATAATAACAGCTGTGGGTTTGGTAGAGCACGTGCCAATTATGGTTGTAGCAGTGGTCATTGCGATGTTTGTTATGTTGGCATTCGCACCTTATGTGAGTGCATTCATTGAGAAATATCCAACGTTGAAAATGTTGGCGCTTGTTTTCTTAATTGTTATCGGATTGAATTTAGTTGCTGAAGCTTGCGAAAGCGCTCATTTGATTCATATTCCAGAATACGTCAACATGAAAATGTATTCCTATGTTGCCTTCGCTTTCGCTATTACTGTTGAGTTGTTAAACATTCGATTGCACCACGTTAAAGAGCGCAAGAGTAATTCATGATTATCATTGAAAACACACTCGTAAGCGAGGATTTATTCGAAGAACATTTTGTTTGTGATCTTTCTGCGTGCAAAGGAGTTTGTTGTGTGGAAGGAGACAGCGGTGCTCCTATTGGCGAAGACGAAATTCCAATTTTTGAACAAGAGTGGGAAAGCGCAAAAGCCTATATGGTTCCGGAAGGAATAGCAGCTATTGAACGCGAAGGACTTTATCAAGTAGACGAAGACGGAGACATTGTTACCACGCTGGTTTCAGAGAAAGGTGCTTGTTCTTTTGTTCATTACAGCAAAGACGGAACAGCATTGTGCGCGTTGGAAACTGCATACAAGGCGGGTGAATCGAAATTCAGAAAACCGATTTCGTGTCATCTATACCCAATTCGTTTAACGAAGTTGGCAGATTATATCGGTTTGAATTATCACCGATGGCCCATATGTGCGCCAGCTTGTGAGTGCGGATCGAAGCTGCAAGTGCCAGTGTACAGATTTTTAAAAGATGCAATTACAACAAAGTTTGGCGAAGTGTATTTTCAAGAATTAGACGAACACTACAAGGCATGGAAAGCACAAAGAGAAGCGTAATTCTTTTTCTTTTATTCTTTTTTTGCACCCCCGTTTTTTCTCAAGAATGGGCGAAAGTCAAGTGCGTTTTAAATACTGAAGGGGGCGATTTACTCTCCGATTATAGAGGCGGGACAGCCTTGGTTATAAGTTCAAGGTTGAATCAGGTTTACGGACAAGGAACCATGCAAACCACACGCATCAATCGATTGCACAGGATTGATTTATTCACTGAAAGGGAAGAGACGTTCTTTCCAAAAGATTGGAACTTCGATGAGGGTGTTTCATGCTTTGGAGACGACAAGAATGAACTGTTTTTTCAAACTGAATTGGATGAACGCGGCACGCCTTCGAAGTCGTATAAAATATTTCTTTGGGATTCTACTTTAACTTTTAAAAGTGTTGGCACACCTGTTGAAATGGCCGGAAACACGGGTGAAGGCGGGTATGACAATATGAACCCGACATACGATCCAAACGAAAAATTATTAGTCTTTTCGAGCAACCGCAGCGGTGGGTATGGTGCACATGATTTGTACGGATGTTATCGGACGGAAAAAGGTTGGGGACCGGTTTTCAATTTGGGTCCAGGCGTTAATACTTCCGACAACGAATTGGGAGCAACACTCTTTCAAGGCACGCTTTATTTTTCAAGAATGGACATGGAAGATAATTTGAAAACGACCTTATATTCATCAATTCAAAAAGAAGCGTTCCAAACCTCAACAACGCTTCCATCTCCTTTCAACAATGAAAAAGGAGACGCCTATAAAATTGTCTTCGTCTCAGCAAATGAAGCTTATGTCTCGCATGATCAGGAAATCGAACATTACATCCTTCCACAAAAAAGCAAACAAGTTCAATTTAGATTGAAGGAAGGAACCCGCGTATTACCAAACATTGGCCTGTCAGTTGTTTCTGTTGGAAGTGGAGAACGTTCAGATTTGAAATCGAATTCTGAAGGAATAACAGCATTATTTAACCTCTCGTTGGAAACGAAATACAAAGTCAGTATCGCTGAAAAAGATTGGGAACTTTTGAAGGCAAAAGTGAACGGAAAGGTCTACAAGGCAGAACTCATTGATGAATTCGGAAATATTATCCGCGTGTTTAAGTTCGACGCAAATGGAAATTTTCAATTTGAACTGCTCGATTTTGTCTATACGAATTTGACTTTGTTGGAAGAAGTAGACCGAAGTAGATTGAATGTTTCAAAGGTGGAAGCATCCATCAGCAGTAGCGTTTCAACAAAAAAATATTTCTTTCCGGTGAATGAAAGTGCCCTGAATGAAATTCAGAAAATAGATCTGCGTAATTGGTTGAGAGATCAGGCCAATTCAACATTCACCATTAGCGGATTCGCAAGTTCAGACGGAAGTTCAAAGCGAAATAAGGAATTGGCAAACACTAGAATTCAAGCGACTAAGCAATGGCTTGTAACAAATGGAATTCCAGAGAAAAATATAAAAATCAAAGTCATAGGAATTAACGAACTTGGAGAGAAAGGTCGGCGCGTAGAGCTTCAAGCGATTCCATTATCTTCGCATTAACAACACAAAAAATAATGTTTAAAAAACTATTTCCAAACCACGAATTAAGAATAGTAAAAGGAAAACTTACCGAAAGCGGAACATCCCATCTCGTCGGTCAAGAAGATAAAGGTGCCCAGCGTTGGGTGAAGTTGAACGATGAGGTGATTACCCGCGTAAGCGATGGCTTGTACCATGCGCAGTGGGACGATGAAGTAGCGGTTGTCTGCGACAAATACAACTTCATGGTTGGCTATTGGAATTTTTCAAAAGGTTCTGGAAGTGAACCGAACTACTCGGCCTCTATTGGTTCAACAGCTGTGGTTACCATAATTATACTCACTTCGATGATGTTTAATTTTATTCCCATGCACGATCCGCAAAAGGGCGACATCATCACTTCCTTCTACAATTACATTTGGAAAGATGAGTTCTTTGTAACGCGTTGGTGGGCTACCGCTTTAATTATTGGCGTGTTCGGATTGTATGGATTTATTTGGACTCCCATCTATGCAATCGGACTTATTAAGCGGGAGCGTCGGGCGGCCTTTATGTTAGCTCCACACAGAAACATTGTCGAGTGAAATTCGGGAAATTAGAGAGCGTTGATCATCTTGAATTTTCATTAGACGTTCCTGCACAGGAGTATTCCTTCCTACCGAATGATCATTCGGGTATGTTAGAAATTATTATTGGCGGAACAGTTTGGGGCGTTCCGCAATGGAAAGGAATTCACTTTCCTGCCAAGGCGAAACCAACAGAGTTTCTTCACTACTATTCAAGACTCTTTCCGTGTATTGAATTCAACGGTTCTCATTACCGCACTCCTCCTGTTGCGCAAGTAGCAAACTGGGTTGAGCAAGTCCCTTCGAATTTTTTATTCTGTCCGAAGTTTCCGCAAAGTATTTCGCATTGGCGACAGTTTCAAAATTGCGAGCGCGAGACTGATTTGTTTATGGAAACGCTTTTTGCTTTTGGAAAGAACTTGGGAACGACATTCATTCAGCTCCCGCCGCATTACAGCCCTTCAAAGGCCGAACCTCTTTTACGTTATCTGGAAAAACTTCCGAGAGACGTTCGTTATTCTGTTGAAGTGCGGCATCCCGATTGGTTCGTGGGAAATGTGTTGGAAGAGTATGCCGAAGAATTGAAAAAGTTGAACGTGGGCTTAATCGTTTGCGATACTGCGGGAAGAAGAGATGCTGTGCACATGCGTTTGACAAGTGATGAGCTCGTGATTCGTTTTGGTGGAAATGATTTGCATGCGAGCGATGAGTTTCGCATGAACCAATGGGCGCGGCAACTTCGCGATTGGGAAAAAGTTGGTTTGAAGAAATGTTATTTCTGGATTCATCAGCCCGATAGTTTACACGCGGTAGAATCCATGAATCAATTCAAGGAAGTTCTTTCCAACTACAAGTAGATACAACCGCCACAGGTGTCTTTAGAGGCGCCTGTAACTTCTGAGAGTGCTGTCGGCTGCTGCGCTAATCGAAGTGCGCCTAATAAGGCGAAAATGAGCGCTTCTTTAAATTGTATAGTATCGTTATCAGGAACAACAACAGCCAATTCTGTTTTCGATTGAATCGACTCAATGAGGAAAGAATTGAAAGCTCCTCCGCCTGTCACTAAAACACTTCCTGTCCAACCCTCAAAAATCTGCGCTATTTGAACCGACATGTGTTCGGTGCAGGTCGCTAATAAATCGCGGATGGTTAATTGTGATGAGCCAAGCAAGGGAAGGAAGTGGCGTTCGAACCATTCTTTTCCCAGAGACTTAGGAAGTTCTTGCGAGTAGTAAGAAAGTGAATTTAGTTTTTCAAGAAGTTCAACATTTACAACTCCACGTCTAGCTATTTCTCCGTTGGCATCGAACGGATGTCCGGTTTGTTCAGCCAACAAATTCAACGCCATATTCGCCACACACACATCGAAGGCATTCAGGTCGCCCATAAGGGTGTATGAGACATTCGCAATTCCGCCAATATTCAAACAGAAATCGTATTCACTGAATAACAAGCGGTCGCCAATAGGAACCAATGGTGCGCCCTGTCCACCGTGGGCTACATCGGTGGTTCTGAAATCGCAAACGGTTTTAATTCCTGCGTTTGCAGCAATGTGCGCACCACTTCCAATTTGAACGGTAAGCGATTCACCGGGCTGATGAAATACGGTATGTCCGTGCGATGCAATTGCATCTGCAGTCAAGTTTCTTTCCTCTAAAAAACGCTTGATTTGTTTTCCAGAATAAATTCCAAAATCAACATTCAGTTGCGCCAATTCAAGCGCAGACATTTTATGTGCTCTTCGAAAAATATCGCGCCATGAAGCATCGTAAACTACGGTCTCAGCAGCAACTATTTCATAGTCCCACTTTCCTTCGTTGAAGGAAAGATCACACAACGCAATGTCCAGCCCATCGAGACTGGTTCCGCTCATGAGTCCAACAATTCGAAAGTGTTCCATAGTGCACAAATATAAAGAGGGCGGAATGTTCCGCCCTCTCAGTATCTAAATTAGAAGAAGATTATTTAATAATGATGGTCTTCGTCCAAAGGTTAGTGTCGTTTGAAACCTTACACACGTATGTTCCAACAGCCAATGAGGGCAATGAAACTTGATTCATTCCTGCGTTCAAATATTCGGTGTGAACCAATTGTCCTTGTGCGCTGTAAATATTCAAGATTGATTTTCCAGACTGAACTGGAACACCTACCCACAAGTTGTAAGATGCAGGATTTGGATAAACGTTCATGTCGTTGTTCGCAGCGTCTTCAACACCAACCAAACTCCATGTTGCCATGAATTCTTGGAGGTAAAGATTCGCAACGCGCGCGTCATGAACTACAACAGTGTTCTCGTCATTCGTGGTTTGTGCGGCACTGCTCCAGTTGTGACTTCCAGTAAGAACGGTAGGATCTGAATCCAACGTGCTGTGATCGACAATGCAATACTTGTGGTGAAGGTCATATTGAATACCCTCATGCGAACGGATGTCTTGACCTGCGGCTTGCAAGTATGCAAATTCAGATGCGGGATCTGAAGTTTGTTCCATCATACCACGAACCAACACCAAGAATAAATCATCTTCAGCTATGATAGCATCAGCAATATCTGCGCGTGTGAAAGCAAGAATAGCATAATCTAAATTGGTGTCTGTCGTTTGCATGGTCTCGATAATTGCACCGTTCGTGTTGTCGGTAGGAGAGAAATAACTTTCAACTTTAATGTCGTCTGGACCCATGACATATTGCAACGGAGTGTTGTTGGTTTTGCTAGATCCAAATACGCCATTCGGATTTCCAGGTTGTGCACCAGAACCGCCCCACATTTCCTCGAATTCTAATCGATATCCGCGTGCGATACTTTGATCTTGGAAAATAATTATATTGTTGAAATCGGTAGACATATTGCTGTCTGTCCAGTTGGTAGACCCTGTGAACACCCATGAATTTGCTGCAGAGTCTGGATCCACAACAATAAATTTGTTGTGCATAATGCCTGTTCCAGAAGTATTAATTCTTTCAACAACTGGAATATTCGGATTCAAAAGAGACAGACCCAATTGAGCGGTAGAACCATCGGAAACAACTCTCACTTGCACACCAGCGCTGTATCTGTTGTTTATTGCATTAGCAATAGTCACATCGTCTGTGAAGTTATAAATTGCAATATCAACGGCTTGTTGAGCGCGAAGAATGTATGCTGCAATGGTATCGTTTGTTAAAGTGCCCAACGATATTGCGTTTTCAATTGTAGCGTAACTGATGTCAACTTGTCTTGTGAAGTAAGTTCTTATTTCACCTGAGCTTAAGCTTTTGGTTGCATACGGACGAACAGTGCTTGTGCTCGAACCATCCACGTTTGAAGAGGTTACAGATGCGTAGTAAATTGTTCCAGGCTGCAATCCAGAGATGTTTACAACGTGACTTGTTACACTTTCATTAATGTAAACCGTTGATCCCAACGATGGCGTTAATCCGTAATCGATTTGACTATCGCTGCTATTATTGGTAGCCCAATTCAAATCGAAAGATGTGGTTGAAATATTTGTTTGAGTAACGGTTCCAACAATGGCAACACCGGCAGGAAGAATGAAATCATTTTCATCGCGTGGAAGAACTTGATAACCTCCGTCGAATGGCGCAGTTGCATCGAATTGTGAAACAATTCCCACAAGTGTAATTGCGCTTGCTGGAAGATTCGTTCCAACCAAAACGCTTCCCGAACGAATATATATCACACCTGTTTGTCCGCCTGCTGTGAACGTATATGTAGAATTTCCGGTGATTACCGAACCAGCTAAATCAAATACAACATTGCCTACAGAAACAAGTTCTCCTTC
>CAMCUG010000037.1 GCA_945878835.1 Chryseobacterium gleum
ACCAACGCTGTGCGTTACGACAAGACGGGTGAAATGCATTACGATGTTATTTCAGCATTTATAAAAAGTGTAAGAGGAAGTCATGCGCAAGCTGCTACGTATTACTTGGCGCGCATGATTAAAGGCGGGGAAGACCCCTTGTTCATTGCTAGACGACTGGTTATTCTTGCATCAGAAGATATTGGATTAGCGAATCCGAATGCGCTATTGATTGCGGAAGCAACTTTTCGCGCTGTTCAAAATATAGGCTGGCCAGAAGCCAGAATTCCGCTGAGTATGTGCACAGTGTATCTGGCAACCAGCGCGAAAAGCAATTCTGTATATACCGCCATTGACGCGGCTTTGGCGTTGGTGGAACAAACAGGAGATCTGCCTGTTCCGATGCATCTTCGCAACGCGCCAACGAAATTAATGAAGGAGTTGGGTTACGGAAAGAACTACGAATACGCTCATGCACACGAAGGGAATTTTGTTCGTCAAGAGTTTCTTCCAGAAGAAATTGCTTCGACTGATTTCTACATTCCAGGAAACAATCCGAAGGAAGCCGCAATTCTAAAATGGCTTCAAGAACGCTGGGGGACGAATGAATAATAACGCGACACGGAACTTTGGACTCGACTTATTTCGAGCGTTGGCCATTGTGTTGGTTGTGTTGTCTCACGGAAAATTTTTGTTGAATGGAACGGTCTTGGAGAATTTTCCGTTTGTGAAAATACTCGACGGTGTTGATTTGTTTTTTGTGTTAAGTGGATTTTTAATTGGAGGAATATTGTTGAAGTCTTCTTCTGAAGGGTTGAATTGGCGTGGTGTTGCGCACTTCTGGAAAAGAAGGTGGTTGCGAACCTTACCGAATTATTATTTGATTTTGTTGTTGAATTTCATTTTCATTTCGTGTGGAATTATTTCCGGAGACTTAACTGTTTTCGGTTGGAAGTTTATGGTCTTCCTTCAAAATTTTACAAAGCCGCTCATTGGATTTTTCTGGGAATCGTGGAGCTTGGCAGTGGAGGAGTGGTTCTACATTTTTACTCCAGTTATGCTTTGGGGATTGCTGAAAGTGCTTCGGTTGAAATGGGCTTACCTCATAGCAACTCTTACAATGATTGCTGTTCCCTTGATCTATCGCGCTTATTCATTTGACCCAACGCTCGACGATTTTTGGTTCGATGTGCAGGTTCGAAAGATTGTCGTGTTTAGACTCGATGCTATTGCATTCGGATTGTTGCTTGCATGGGCTTATTCGTTCTATAAAAATTTGTGGGACAAGTGGAAGAATGTAGCGCTCGTTTTAGGATTGGCAATTGTTTTATTCCTGTTGAATAACGGTGCTTCGAATACCACGTTTTATCGTCAAGTGTTTTATTTCAGTATAACACCTTTAGCCATTGCGCTCATCCTTCCTTGGTTTGAAGGAATTTCTTCTTCTTGGAAACGCCTGGTTGCAGCGGTGACGCACATCAGTAAAATTTCCTATTCGATGTATTTAATTAACCTCGCATTGGTTGCGCAAGTTATCGGATTGAATTATCCCGTTACTGGAAATGCAGATGGAATTATGAAGTACCTTATTTATTGGGGAATTGTGATTGGCGCTTCTTCGCTGCTTTATTACGTTGTTGAGAGGCCGATTCTGAAATGGCGGGACAAGGCCTAACACCTTCGGTGATGACAATCTTCGATTGATCGATGAGATGCTGTATTTTTGCAATATGTATAAGATTCTGATTAAACCTTTCTTTTTTCTATTCAATCCAGAGAAGGCGCATTACTTGGCGATGGATCTTTTGAAATTCACAACGAAAATTCCTGGAGGAAGACTTATTTTGAAATCAATTTTCAAAGCTCAAGAAAATAAGACTGAAGTAGCTGGAATTTCATTTCCAAATAAAGTAGGATTGGCTGCGGGGTTCGATAAGGATGCAAGGTGGATAGATGAGCTAGCGTTATTAGGTTTCGGACATGTTGAAGTAGGAACACTTACACCGAAGGCGCAACCGGGAAATGACAAGCCGAGATTGTTTCGTCTTCCTTTAGACAGCGGTTTAATCAACCGCATGGGGTTTAATAACGGTGGTGTTGCAGATGCCGCGCAACGATTAAGAAAACGTAAATCGAATATTATCGTCGGAGGAAATATTGGAAAGAATAAAATCACTCCGAACGAAGATGCACTAAACGATTATTTAATCTGTTTGAATGCACTTCACGATTGTGTCGATTACTTTGCAGTAAATGTTAGTTCTCCGAATACACCCGGATTGCGCGAGCTACAAGAGAAAGAGCCATTAATGAAAATTCTTTCTGCACTTTCTGAAAAAAATAAATCCTTTCCAAAACCTCGTCCAATTTTTTTGAAAATCGCTCCAGACTTAACCGAATCTCAATTGAACGACATTGTTGAGATCGTTCTTGAAACTAAAATCGCTGGAGTTATCGCAACCAATACCACCATCTCTCGCGATCATTTGCAAACGAATTCAGATGTCGTTCAGAACATTGGAATGGGCGGTCTAAGTGGAGCACCTGTGCGAAACAGATCAACGGAAGTCATTCATTATTTAAATCAAAAATTGAATGGCGCATTTCCAATTATTGGTGTCGGTGGAATTCACACGTCAAAAGATGCGCAAGAAAAATTTGATGCTGGTTCTTCATTGGTTCAAGTATACACAGGCTTTATCTACGAAGGTCCTGCTATCGCTCGCAACATCGTAAACAACATTCACTAACCTCCCATCGCCAAGCGTCATCCGCAACGCGGTCATCACCGAAGGTGTCATCGGCTTGCCGTCATCAATCTAAGATTGTGATGCAGTAATGGTGAATAACTCTGTTGATATGTGTGAATCTCACTTTCGTCGCAAGGCTTCGTATGCCGTTTATTTTTGATAAAATCGAAAGGTTAAAAAATCGTTAAGGCATATGATTACATTTTTTGGAAAAAAGAAAGTCTCAGCGGAACGCGCAGCAACCCTGTTCGTGAATACTCTGTTGGATTCAGTGGAAGGTGGATTTGCTGAAGTAGCTGGATTTATCCGCGACACGCCCGAGTTTGTTATTACGCCGGAGATTAGTGATGAGGAATATGGCAAATTCTTAATGATTGCCATTGTAGGAAACTTCAACTACTTGAATGAGCATTTCCGCGATGGTGAAGGTGATTTAATTGTTCAGCATTGTATAGATCAGTTTGCACCTGTTTTCGATTTATCTCCAGTTGTATTTCAAGCTAAATTGAACGAATACAAGAAGTTCATGGCTCATGTGAATTTCCCATCAAAGAATATTCTTTACAGCATGTCCAAGGCTGTATTCTTCAAATATGAATTGAATCAATACCAAGACGAATATTTCAGAAGCATGAATACGCCGAATCCAATTTTCTTAAAGAGCATGGATGAAGTGTTGCGTAATTTCATATGGGATTGGGAAGCCTTCTGCGACAAGTACAAGGTTCAGTTATCCTCTATTTAGTTCTGAAGGAAAAACTCTAAGAAAGTATCTTTTCTAGATTTCAAATCTTCTAAGTTTTGTTCCAGCGAAACATTCGGAAGTATGGGTGTTCGCGAATAACTAAAACTGTTGTTGTAGTTATATCGTATAGTAGGCACTGAATGCGTAATTCCCGATTCAGTAAGTTGAACAGCTGCAGCATTTCCCCATGTTCCGTTAGCTGTTGCGTTACATGGAGTTCCAATGAGTTTTGCGCGATGATTATTTTGAAGAAGCTGCGCGAAATCGCAGGCAGCAGATACCGTATTTCCGTTCATAAAGACAGATAGCTTTCCTGTGTAAACTTGCTCTTGACGCTGACGTTGGGGAATGCTGAAAAAGGCGGTGTCGGATTCTTTCAAGGGCGTTTGACTCAACAAGTAGTATTGGTACATATCTTCATTCCGCTTGAATCTTTTTTCAGTCGACTTTGGGAAATGTTTCATTCTGAAATTAGAAACAATCTGATACGAATAGTCACTCGATTTCCAAATGATATTGCTCGGTGTATTCAATCCATTAGGCATTAGAAATGAGCAGAGGTATTCAACCATGGCACTTGAACCTCCCGGATTATCGCGCACGTCAATGGCAATGTCACGAATGCCTAACTCACGAGTGGCTTGAAAGAACTTTCTAATTTTTTTAACGTCGTTTTGGAAAGGACGAGAGGAGAAGGAGTGAACTTTTAAAATAGCTTTTCCTTCATTCAAATAAAAAGTAGCTTCTACATTTTTTTTATTCTGGTTGAAATAATCTCGTCGAATTTTTTGAAGTTCTTTCGGACTTACAAGTGTCACAGTCACACTATCTAACTTTCCTTCATTCTGAAATACGATTGATTCAAAATCACCTTCTTGCTGCGTGGGATTAGCAAAGAACTGCGAAGGGGTGTAGTAATAAGGAGCAGCTTCATTGCTGGCATTCATGGCCTGTCCTTCGTCGACGCTCCATTGTTTCGACAAAGCATGCAATTCCATCATCGATAATTTTCCAACGGAAATAATCTCACTTCCAACAGGAGGACCTCCGATGTAATCTTCTTCCACATAAAATTTCCCATCTATGGGTTGAATGAACAAAGGCAAAAAGCCGGAGTCGTATCCGCACGATTCGAACAGAAGTCGAAAGACATGCGTCTGCAAATGCGAGTCTTCAACGACACGAATAAATCGATTTAAATTTTGAGCATGTTGAATCATTGTTCTGTCTTCAGAATAATAGTCAAACGCTTTTTTGTAAGCTTCGCCAAGTGCCTCCTTTCCGCAATAGGCGAATGGATCTGGATGAACAGCAAGAAGTTTTTCTTCGAGTTCAATAAGATCTTCAACTAAAAAATCTTTGCAAATGCGTTCAATATTTCGTTCGCATCGATAATACGCCTTTGAATTCGGATCGAAGCACGTGTCTGACTGCGCCGATAGTGGAACAGCAGTAAAAAGAAAGAAGACCGAAAAAACTTTACGCACTTATTCTTCGTTGCGTTTTTTAACCATCGTAAGAATTGTTGCAAGAGCAACAGTCTCTCCCGTTTCATCATAAACATCAACCAAGAACTTCACAATGCCTTTCGGTATGTCGTCTTCGCTGCGTTTCTCTTGAGCAATCTTCTCCTTCACGGTAAAGCGAACAGCTATGGTCATTCCCGGATAAACAGGTTTCGTGAAGCGCGCTTCATCAATCCCGTAATTCAACAAAACTGGACCTTTCTTCGCATCAACAAACAAGCCTGCTGCTTTCGATAAAACGAAATATCCGTGAGCTACGCGGCGCTCGAAAATTGTTCCTTCCAAAGAGGTAGCGTCCATGTGGGCGTAGAAATTATCGCCACTCACATTCGCAAAGTTCACAATGTCGGCCTCTGAAACGGTGTGCTTATGTGTGAAGACGGTGTCTCCAACAACGAGGTCTTCGAAATGCTGACGGAACAAATGCGGTTGCGCTTCGGCTTGATCTCCGCCTTGCTGATAAACGCCAGTGATAGCCGTTAGCATTGTTGGAGAACCTTGAATAGCTGTGCGTTGCATGTAATGAAGAACACCACGCTTTCCGCCCATTTCTTCTCCGCCGCCGGCACGGCCAGGACCTCCGTGAACAAGCATAGGCATTGGGCTTCCGTGACCGGTGCTTTCTTTCGCGCTCGCTCTGTTCAACACTAAAATTCTTCCGTGATGCGTTGCGGCATTCAAAACAAAATCGCGCGCAATGTTCGTGTCGTTTGTAGTGATGCTACATACCAAACTTCCTTTTCCTAATTTAGAAAGGGCCACCGCTTCTTCCGTTGTGCTATAAGGCATTAGGGTAGAGATAGGTCCGAAGGCTTCAATGTTGTGTGAACTTAATTTTTCGAACGGTTTGTCGTTCAACAAAAGCGTAGGAGACATGAATGCACCTTTCGAATCTTCCGCTTCAATAAGGCTAATGACATCGTTTCCAAATACAACCTCACTTTGTTTTTTCAATTCATTCAACGCTGCAAGAACATCTTCGCGTTGCGCTTTTCCAGCCAATGATCCCATACGAACTTTTTCATTTCGAGGATCACCGATAGCAGTCTGTCCAAGTGCTTTCACAAGCGCTTCTTGAACGTCTGACAAGTATTTTTCAGGAACGATTATTCTTCTCACTGCGGTACATTTTTGTCCGCACTTCACGGTAATTTCTTTGCGCACTTCCTTCACGAATAAATCAAATTCTTCTGTGCCCGGTGCTGCGTCTAGTCCAAGAATAGCGGCATTCAAAGAGTCGGCTTCCATATTGAACGGAATGGATTGGTCTACCAATCTTGGATGTTGCTTCAACATTTTTCCGGTTGAAGCAGAACCTGTGAAAGTAACTACGTCTTGCATTTCCAAATGATCGAAAATCCCGTTGGCACTTCCGCAGATCAATTGCAAAGCACCTTCCGGAAGAATTCCAGATGCATGAATATCGCGAACCACGACTTCAGTAACATAAGAAGTAAGCGTTGCAGGTTTCACCACCGCAGGAACACCCGCCAATAAATTCACCGCTATCTTTTCCAACATTCCCCATACAGGGAAATTGAATGCGTTAATGTGCAGCGCAACGCCTTCCTTCGGAACCATAATGTGGTGACCAATGAAGGTGCCTTCTTTCGAAAGTTTCGCCAATTCTCCGTCTACATAAAAAGAAGAGTCAGGAAACTGCTTGCGCAACGAAGCGTAAGCAAATAGATTTCCAATACCACCGTCAATATCAATCCAAGAGTCAATCTTTGTAGCACCGGTCTTCACGCTTACAGCGTAATACGCGGCTTTGCGCTCGGTGAGATAAAGCGCAAGTGCCTTCAACATTCTTCCGCGTTCTTGGAAAGTCATTTTGCGAAGGGCAGGGCCTCCGGTCTCGCGACCGTAATTCAACATGGCGCCGAAATCTAATCCGGTGCTGTCTGCTACCGTAACCAATTCTCCGTTCACAGCATCGAACAATTCTGTGCCGGTTCCGCTTCCTGAAACCCATTGCCCGAAGGCGAAATTTTGAAGTTTTTGCATCTGATTTTTCTCTTGTTGCGAAGTTAATCGGAAAGTGCCGCACTTGGAATGATTGATGTATTTTTACAGCATGAACAAGGTTACGCATTTAATTACCGGTGGATGTGGTTTTGTGGGAAGGAATATGGTGAAGAGACTCTTCAATACCACCGAGGCTCAATTGATTTTTATAGACGACTTGTCTGTTGGAACACATCCCGACACTTGGCTCAATGCCACGAAAACGAATTACGGCGAAGGCTTCACGGTTTACAACGGAAGATTATTATTCATTCATGCCGATGCGTTGAAAGTGATGCGCGCGTTTTCAGAAGACGAGAAATACTTCGAAAACAATTTTCAGTTTGAAATCAATCGCATAAACGATGTCTTCCACTTCGCAGCTATTGTAGGTGGAAGAACGAAGATCGATGGAGATCCAATGGCTGTAGCATTAGACCTTGCTATTGATGCAGAAATGTTCTATTGGGCTTGTCGCTATAAGCCCGAAAGACTCATGTATCCGAGCTCTTCAGCAGCTTATCCGATTGATCTGCAAACGATAGATGGAGCTATTGCTTTGAAAGAGTCGGACATCGATTTCAAGAGAATGGGTGAACCCGATATGACTTACGGATGGAGTAAGCTAACAGGAGAGTTCCTTGCGAAGATTGCAGCTTCACATTACGGTTTGAAGGTGACGTGTATTCGTCCTTTTAGCGGATACGGTGAAGACCAAGATTTAACCTATCCTGTTCCAGCCATTGCGGCCCGCGCTGCGAAGAAAGAAGATCCGTTTGAAGTGTGGGGAAGTGGAAATCAAGGAAGAGACTTCGTTCACATCGACGATGTGATCGATTGTATTCTCTTGGCCATGAATCACATTCACGACGGAACAGCCATTAATATTGGAATGGGGAAACTAACTTCGTTCAATGAAATTATTCGTGTGTTCTGCGGCTATGCAGGATACGAGCCGATGATAAAACCGTTGTTAGATAAGCCAGTTGGCGTGCACTCTCGCTATTGCGACATGACTTTCGTTCAGGAGAAGTTGGGATGGACAGCGAAGATTTCTATTGAAGAAGGAATGAAGCGTGTGTACGATGCGGCAGTAAAAAAATTGGCAGCACAGCAGTAGATGAAGAATAGAACCATTGTTTGTTTCGGTCCAGGTCCGCGCTTCAAAGGCGGAATGCAGAACTACAACACTTCGTTGGCGTTGGCATTGGACAAGGAAGAGCGAAACCAGGTTCACATTGTTAGTTGGACGCAACAGTATCCGGCTATCATTCCACGAGAGTTCGTAGACAAAAGCAGCACAACAGATTTGTTGGAAGGAAGTCGTGTGAAGGTGACGTACTTAACGAACTATAACAACCCGTTTAGTTGGATAGAAACAGCGAAGTACATTATTTCGCTCAAACCTGAAATGGTAACCTTCCAATGGAGTATTGCCTTGCAGGGATTGCCCATGGCGCATATCGCTAAGCGTTTGAGCAAGGCAGGGATTCATGTGGTGTTCGACATTCATTTTGTAATTCAGAAGGAGCACAGTTCCATAGATAAATTTTTAACGAAGTATGCTTTGAAACACGCTTCGTCTTTTGTGGTGCACGCCTTGCATACGTTTGAAGAATTGAAGGTGGTTTTTCCCGAACGTTCATTCGGTTTGGTAGATACGCTCGATATCACGAATAATTCTGTAACGCAAGTCGCGAAATTGTATCATCCGATATACGATTTGTACAAACCCATTCCGAATTTCAATTTGGAAGAAGAGAAAGCGAAGTTGGGATTGAAGAAGCATGTCTTTTTATACTTCGGATTTATTCGCAGATACAAAGGGCTAGATAGTGCCATTCAGGCATTTGCCGAATTGTGTAAGGAAAGAGACGACGTCTCGTTTTTAATTTGCGGAGAATCTTTTTGGAAGACGCTCGACGATTCGAAGTGGAGCACAAAGGTGAAGCAAATGCTATTCGGTTGGGCGAAGAAAATTGTGCTTCGCAAATCAGACGACGAGCGTGAAGACAATCCGTTGGAATGGATTGAGAAACTAGGAATTCAAGAAAACTGCGTGGTATTCAATCGATTCATTTCGAACGAAGAATTACCGAAGTTTTTTCAGGTTTCTGATGCAGCAGTTTTGTTTTACAGAACCGCAACTCCTAGCGGTATTGAATCGTTGAGTTATAATTTCAAGATGCCTATACTGGCGACGAGAGTGGGCCATTTTCCAGAAACAATTGTAGATGGATTTAATGGCTATCTTGCCAAAGCAGAAGATATTCAAAGTATGAAAAATCAGATGCTTCGCTTTTTAGACGCGCCGATAGACAGAGATAACGTCGCCAAGGCAACAGAGAACATGAGTTGGACCAATTACGCAAAAGCCATTTGCAATTATGAGTAACATTATACACGACAGAAAGAGCTACGATAAAAATAGCTTGGAGGTTGAAGACTTGAAAGCCGCTCCGCATGAAATGTTGGAGTTTTGGTTGAGTGAGGTAAAGGATTTACATGATTACAACGCCATGGTCGTGAGTAGTGTTGATGCTTCCGGCCAGCCGCACTCGCGCGTGGTACTGCTACGTGGGTTAAATCAGGAGGGCCTAAGGTTTTACTCTAATTACGATTCAAACAAAGGGAGACAACTTGATCAAAACAATAAGGTTGCGTTGAACTTCTTCTGGCCTTCTGTTGAGCGTCAAGTCCGTGTGGAAGGAGAATTATACAAGTTGAGTGAAGAAGAGAGCGATTCATATTTCAATTCGCGTCCGCGTGAAAGTCAAATAGGAGCCTGGGTTTCACCACAGAGTGCAATCATAGATTCGCGCGAAGTTTTGAACGAGCGCTTTAGAGAATTCGCTGATAAGTTCGAAGGGCAATCTGTTCCCCGACCTTCAAATTGGGGAGGTTATCTTATTCGTCCGAATTATTTTGAATTTTGGCAGGGAAGACCGAACCGCTTGCACGATCGATTAACCTATTCTTTGGTTGAAGGAAATTGGTCAATTGG
>CAMCUG010000038.1 GCA_945878835.1 Chryseobacterium gleum
GGAGTTAACGAGGCGTTCAACACTTTACATCCTGTTGCTTCAATTTCAATTTCACCCGTAAGCATGTTCGTGTTTTTCGAATAGCGCTCAACCACTTTTCCTTCCACCTGAACCACAAATTCTCTTCCCCACTTGCGCGCTGCTTCGCACAAAGCAGCGTTGGTATCCATGCTGAAAGCCAACTGCGTAAGACCGTATCTATCGCGTAAATCAACGAAAGTCATTCCACCTAAATCACGTGAACGCTGCACCCAACCTGCCAATACAACAGGTTTTCCAACATCTGAAATTCTTAATTCACCACAGGTTGCCGAACGATACATACTGATTATTTTGTTGCAAAGATACTAATTTGAAAAGGTCTCTATGACCCATTTATTGAAGGCTTTCGGGTTTTGCATATTTGGGATGTGACCTGTTTTAGGATAGACAAACACGTGATCTTCCGGAATCTGATATTTCTGCCTCAAGCAATTGGCGGAAGATAGCGGAATAATCTTATCGTTCTCGCCCCAAACCAAATACACCGGACACTTCCATTGAAACGTGTGGTTGTTCAATTCAGCTTCGTGTTTATTCAAGTATTCGAGTAGGGCAATTTTATGCTCACGTTGAACCTTAAAGTGCTGCTCCACAGCTTGATTCAAAATAAAACTTGGAGTGTGCATAGGCTTCTCTAAAGATGCTAGTTTCTTCAATTCTTTTCCTGTGGTTGGGTTTAACAAATCCACAGCATTATGGACTCCAACAGATTGCGCAACGCTATCAGTAAAAGATCTATTGTAGCATCCGGTCAATCCATCCAAGCTCACATAGGCACTTACTTTTTCTGGATACTTCTCTGCGAAGCGCGCTCCTACCAGCCCTCCATAAGAACCTCCAATGACGATTAAATTTTCGTTCGCCCATTTTTCTTTGTTGAATTGAAGCATTTCATTCACCAAATCTACTTGCATTTCAATGCTGTAATCAGAGCTGAAATAGGTGTTTCCATGACAATTCAAATCAGGTGCTACAATGTTAAAATGCTTTGAAAGTTCTCCAACGTTAGGGCTCCATTGCGCCATAGCGCCCCCTTGATAACCATGAATGAGAAGCAAGTTTTTTTTTGTTGAATCGAAGCGTTCCGGTCCAGTCATATAAACTGTTTTGAATTCGATGTATGTTTCGCCGCTGAAAAGCTCGCCAGGACGATCCGAAATTTTCTCGAATCGCTCCATCCCAGCTTCTTCAAACACTTCAGCTTGCTTCTTCACGTATACCGAATAGATATTGCATGAAGCGAAGAATGAAGATAAAGTAAGCCAAAGAAGGAGGTTTTTCATGTGTTCAAAGTTACTCAATACTGAAATTGTTTTGATAAGCCCACTGAATGAATTACTTTCGTTTCACAAATCTTGCTATGAACAAATTATCGTTTCCATTTACGAAAATCAATGCCTACATCATCCTTGGAGGATTGACTGTTGTGCTTTTCGGATATATCTTAATGAGCGGCGGTGGTTCTGCTGACCCGAACACGTTCAACGCTGAAGAACTTTTTAGTGCTCGTCGTATTACTGTTGCACCTATCGTTGTGCTTCTCGGCTACATCACCATTGGCGTTGGAATTATGTATCGCGCGAAGAAAAATCAATCTTCAGAGGTCGAGAAACATTGACCATTCTTCAAACCATACTACTCGCTATTGTTGAAGGGATAACCGAATTCCTTCCCATTTCAAGTACTGGCCACATGATGATTGTTCAGAAAATCATGGGTGTTCCATCTTCAGATTTCACTAAAGCTTTTATCGTTTGCATTCAACTCGGAGCCATTCTGAGTGTGGTTGTTTTATACTGGAAGCGATTCTTTCAATCATTTGAATTCTATTACAAATTGTTAGTTGCTTTCATTCCCGCGGCTGTTTTCGGATTTCTGTTTTCAGATAAAATCGATGCCCTTTTAGAGAACGTTCTAAACGTTGGAATTGCCTTGTTGGTGGGTGGAATTATTTTTCTATTCATTGAAAAACTTATTCGCGAACGTTCACTGCGCGAACCCAATTACGTCGGTGCGTTTGTTATTGGCATTTTTCAGTGTTTAGCAATGATTCCTGGAGTGTCTCGTTCAGCAGCCACTTTAATTGGCGGATTAACACAAGGACTCAATAAAAAAGCAGCCGCAGAATTTTCATTTTTCTTAGCTGTTCCGACTATGTTAGGGGCAACTGTATTTAAGTTGAAAGACGCTTACGAAGAAGTTCCGAATTTCTTCAACGTAGAAAATATTAAGCTGCTTGCGATTGGAAATGTTGTTGCGTTTATCGTGGGGCTTATTGCTATTAAAACCTTTGTGGCTTTGCTCACCAAATATGGATTGAAGCCCTTTGGTTATTACCGAATCGCTTTAGGCGCAATCATCATTGCGCTCTATTTCGGAGGCGTTTCCCTTTCACTTTAAGACAACAACAACGACTTCAAGTCGCTCGCAATTTCCTCTTGATTCCACGAAGAAACCAAATGTATGTTTCGAACTCCAGCTGCCTTCAATGCACTCGCTGTAGCCGTTCCATATGCCACGCAAATCATTCCAACTAAATCATTCATCTCTTGCGCCGCATAAACGTTCGAAGGCGAAGAGAAAAGATATAACCGTGCTTCAGGCAGTGCTAAAGCCATACGTGTTTTTTTGTAGGTTGAAATAATTTCAACTTGCTCCGAATTGAAAAGATTCGCTGTTGAATTTAGACTGTCTGCGGCTGAGGGAAAAAGTACACGCTCGTTTCCCACCAAGTGGAAAAACATTCGCGCGATTTCTTCGGTGTTGGTTCCCTCTCCCACAAAATCACACTCGAAAGGCACGGTTGAAGCCGTGGCTGGACCAATAGCCGCGTATTTGGCATTCACATTTGTTGTTTGCTCGAAGAAAGAACGGGCGCCATTCGATGAAGAAAAAAATACCCAATCGAATTCTTTTTTTATGTTGAAGGGAAGAAAATCCACGGTGATTAACGCTTGACAATGGAGGCTATAATTCGAGCCCTTCAAAGACGATACAATTTCTTGTGCATCAGATTCACTTCGACTTATAAAAACATCGATCATGTAGATTGAATTAGTCCCAAGAGATGATTGATAATTTGCTGGGGTTCTTCGTTGCGCATGCTGAAGTAGGATACTTGGTCATTGACTGTTTTCGCAAAAGCTAAATGACAAACAAACGCATTTCCTTCCTTAACGGCGAAAGCCCCCAAGGGTAATTGACATCCGCCATTCATATGACGAAGAATTTCTCTTTCAATGAAAATACATTCAATCGTTTGCTCGTGATTGAGGTGATTCAAAATTGAAATAATTTCTTCATCGCCTTCTCTGCATTGCAGCGCTAATGCACCCTGTGCTGGTGCAGGCACGAATTGCTGTGCTGATAAAATTTCAACATGAAACTCGGAAAGATCAATCTCTAAGCGCTCTACTCCTGCACGAGCTAAGAGAATTGCATCGTATTGTTTTTCTCTTAATTTCTGAATACGTGTTGGGACGTTTCCGCGTAAATCTTTTACTTCTGTATTCGGACAATGAAACGCCAATTGAACTTTTCTCCGAACGGAAGAAGTCCCTACAACAGCGTTATCTTTCAGACCGAATGTTCGTTCGGTTAATACAGATTCCTTGTTAATTAACAAAATGTCTTCTGCATTTCCACGCATGGGAACGCCAGAAATAACGAGTCCTTCAGGAGGAGTAGTTTCTAAATCTTTGTGTGAGTGAACAGCTATATCTACACTCCTAGAAAGTAAGGCCTCCTCAATTTCTTTCGTGAAGAAACCCTTTCCTTCCATCTTATCGAAGCTCAAATGTTGAATTTGATCTCCTCGTGTTTTAATGATTTTCAATTCTACTTTGAAACCTAAATTTTCCAAAGCAGCTTTGGTATAATTTGCCTGCCAAAGCGCTAGATCGCTGCCTCGCGTTCCAATGACTATCGTTCTGTTCAAGGAGCTTAATGTTTTTGTACTTCTTCCAAAAGTACAGATTTCGCTAGCTTCATGGGAACAGAAATATACTTCTTTTCCATATAACTAATAATCTTGTCTACCAATTCGCGATCGTGTTCAGAAAGTTGAGCCAACTCTTTTGAGAAGACACTTTCCACAGCTGTCTGACGAATTTCCTTTATGGCATAAGGGATTTCACTCATTGCAAGTTCAATGGAACGCTCTTGAAAATGCTTTTTAAATTCTCCTTTGCCCTTTTCAATAATAGCAATGCAATCGTTTAGCGCTTCCTCTCTGTAGGAGATGTTCTTTTGAACTTCACGCTGAACAGCAAGCATATCAATGAATGTTACATCGTCCAACTTCGAAATTTCAATATCAACATTCGAGGGAAGTGCTAAGTCAATGACCGTTCTACGCTTTTGAGAGACACTCATGTCTGCAAACATTTCATTAGTAACTACAACTTCCGCAGAGCCTGTGCAGACAACCAACACGTCGAAATCGGATGAGTCGTTTTTTAGTTCTGGAAGGTGCAAAGCTACGGTGTTGAAAGACTTGGCAATTGACGCCGCGTTTTCGATTGTTCTGTTGTACACGCTCACTTTCGTATAGCCATTTTCAGCAAGAAACTTCGCGAAGTTTGTGATGATTTGACCAGCACCCACCAGAACTATTTTCGTGTTTAAATCGGGATGCTTCTCTAGAAATAATTTCCATGCAATGGAAACAATGGACACCGGTTTTTTCGAAAGGTTGGTGTGCGTATAAACGTCTTTCGCAATGCGAATGGCATGTTGATTTAACATGCGCAATGAATCTCCAGTAAGTTTCATTTTCTCGCACTCTTCGAAGGCGCTGCGCAACTGCGTAATAATCTCACGTTCACCAATGATTAGAGAATCTAGGCTTGCCGCTACACGGAAAATATGATCGACAGTTTCTTCACCATTAAAACGTTGCGCCTTCTGTGAAACGCCTTTGATAAAACTGTTGTCGTGATTAGGAAACAAATGCGAGAGCAACTTCTGGGTGAAACCAGAGCACACAAAGTGAGAAACATTAAATACCAACTCCACTCGATTGCATGTCCCCAAGTACATGAGTTCACTCATTTCAAACGTCTCCTTCGCTGAGTCTAACCTAGCCTTCAATTCCTCCGAAGGAATTACAAACGAACCAATGGTTTCCAAGGGGAAATGATGGTGGTTGATAGATATTGCGCGGAGGGTATTCAATCGGGCACGAAGGTCGCTAACAATGATATTCGAATGTCATTTAAATGTCATTCTATTCCAATCAGAAAAGCCAACCCCAAGGTTGGCTTTTCCATTCTAATAAAACCTAATAAGTTACTGCTCGACCATGAATCGAACACTTCTCGTTACATCTTCAGTAGAAACTTCCAATATGTATAATCCATTCGATAATTCATTCGCGAAGTTCAACGTCGTCTGCAACGTGCCGTCCACAGCATAACGCTTGCTCTCAATCTTTCTTCCCAATGCATCATAAACCTTCACCTGAACATTTGAAGAAGTAACGCCGGATAATGTCATTGTTAACCCTTCTCCATTCGAAGGATTCGGATAAACACTGAGTTCTAGATTCTCCGAAAGATGCGTTGCAAGGTCCTCCGGAAGGCCTTTCGTAGAATCTTGCGAAGCACCTTGTAAAACATCTTGCGAAGAATCTACGATGAGTCCAGCACTTCCAATAATTGCCATATACGTCACCGGTCCCCATTGGTAGTTCGTTCCTGTATAACTGAATAATGGCGCGCTTTGAACTGCATAAGTTTTTCCGAATTGCAAGGCAGCAACGTTATTCAAATTAAGATAGTTGGAAGCCGCTCCGCGGTTTTGCTCAATCGGTAAACCAACCGTTTGAAGCGTAAGCGGATTCACTTCCGTGAATCTCCATCTCCAGTTTGTAATTCCGCAAACCCATGGCAGAGCTGCGATCACACTTCCGCGATAGAGAGGTCCGTTCGCCAGTTGATCTGCGCTTCTTAAGGCAACATTAGCCACCGGCGAGATGGTAATTGCCGTTGGCGCATAAGCCGTAAGTTCAAACACTTCAATAGCTCCTGTGCCATTTGGAATTGAATAAATAGCAGTGACCAAAACATTGTACGTGCAGCCTGCATGCAACGAAGGAGTTACAGCAGTTACACTCAAATAATCACTCGTTTGCGTCTTCGTGAAAACTTGTCCGATTGCACTTCCTGAAACGCCCGACCAAGTGTAACGATATTGAACTCCCGTCCCTCCGCAATAGATAGCTTTAAATAGGGCACATGTGCTCAATGTGCTTGGCCATGTTGCGCTGGTTCCGCTGTCTGAACCTCCTCTTCGTAGGTGACGAATACAAGCAGAATACTGTCCGCCAGGATGTACATTGCTGTTCTTGTTTCGAATTCCAAAAATGTAATCTCCACCTGGGATTAAGCCATTCGTTGAAAGGACTTCGGTTCCCACACCATTAACAGCATCTTCGATATCAATTAAATTTCCATTCACGTCTTGCAATTCAATAACGATATCGTTTGCATTTGAACCAATGAAAATTGTAATACCTGAAGTTAATGCCGTAAAGCTATACCACACATCCTCTCCTGTTTCACACGTAGATTGCGCTAAATCGGAAGGAAACGCACCAGCAAGGGTTCCGTAAAAACTATTGCAATACGAGTAATATGTTGAAGTCGCTGACAAGGCGTTGAATGGTTCTTCACCAGGAATTGTAGAAGGGCATCCTTCGTCTATAACTCCGTTGCAGTTATCGTCGACAGTGTTACACAATTCAGGAGCGCCTGGATAAATTGTCGCCACCGCATCGTTACAATCGGTGTTATTCAACGAATAACCGGTTGAAGGCATTGCACAAAAGTTCGCTGTTGTTGCTGAACCAAATCCATCACCGTCTGCATCTACATAATAAATGCTGCTTGAGTTTACAGTCAGCACAAGAGTTTCGGTGTGACATCCAGTTACCGAAGTGTATGTTCCACTTGTCGTGTACGTTGTTCCGTTTACTGACCAAGTGTATGTATCACATGCACTTGCAGTGGTAGTGTTGTTTGAAACTGGAGAAATAGTTGCCGTTACAGGAATGCGTGGAGATGAAATATTCCAGTTGTAAAAGAAATAATAATTATTTCCAGACCCTACATTATCGACTATTGTACCGAAATTACCTAAAGACATTGGGTACGAAAAATTCTCGGTAATGGTTAATTCGAGACTGTTCGATATGTTTGTAGTTAACAATTGATAACCTGAACCCACAGGAATGCTCCAACCTAAATTCAGGGTGTTTAGACCTGTTGAAACCGGGAAAACAAGTGCCGGAAATCCGGGAATCGGATTACCTGCAGAATTGAATAATTGAATAGTTATAGAACCGTTGTGATTGGCTTCCACTTGAATTGAATTCAATAACATGGTAGAAGTCACGTTAAACACTAATCCAATGTCCTCATCCTGTGTGTCATCATCTCCAACCACAGTATTTCCTGCTATTATGTTATTTACGACATAATAGGTTGTTGTCGAATTTAAAACTGGCGTAGTGAAATTATTTCCTGAAGCAATTGGAGATCCACCTGTTTGAGAAGAATACCATTGAATGGTAGAATTTGGCGATGGACATACGCTATTAGCGCTTAGGACAAGAGATGCTGGTCCGCAAGCAGAAGCGCCGGTTGGAGTAAAATTCGACTGGTTAATGCTTACCGCAAAGCTTGGTGAAAAAACTGCATCACAATTGCCTAACGCAACCGATGCTCTGTAATAGGCCGTCGACGAAAGATTTGGCGTTGTATAGGTGGCATTTGTTGCGCCGTTAATATTCGAAAACGTAGTATTATTTGTAGAAGACTGCCATTGCACATTTCCTGTAAATCCCGATAAGGAAAGTGTTGAGCTACTACCTTGACACACCGAAGATATTCCTGTAATATTACCAGCAACTGGAGATGTGGTTGCATTAACAGATCCATTGAAGGTGAATGAATTGATTGAAAATGTTCCGCTTCCCGAAGTCGCTGACCATCCGTAAATAAGAAAAGTAACATCGGCTGTTACGTTTTGAAAGCTCGCTGAAGCGAGAGATATTGTTTGGGCCTGAAGAGTTGTTGTGGTGTAATTGTAGGTCCAAATATCTGTCGCGTAATTATCAATACTAGAGCGCAAAGCAAAATTTTGAGGCCCGCTTGCACTGCGTTCAAAGGTGAGTGCTAAACTTGAAAAATCAATTTCATTGCAGGAGTTTGGAGTTATGGTCCAATAGAAATAATCATTACTGCTTGAAGACGTACCTTGCGTCCAGTTGTTCGCACTGTATCTGTTATTCCCGCTACTTCCACTGATTCCACTTCCTCTTCCAATACCCGAAACGGAAAGATTGGAGTTGTTCACTTGACCGATAATATAAGGATTAGAGGTGTTAGGATTCGGGCCAGTAATAGGATTCTCATAAATAACCTGGGCATTTACACCTATTGAAATCAGAAATACAGCAACGAGAGAACTAAAGTTAATCTTCGATAATCTATTCAGATTTTTATACAAAACCAAAGTATTCAATATACTGACATTAATTATCATGTTCAAATCGTTTTTTCACGGCGCGAAATTATACCCTAAATTGACTTGTCGGATATTAAATTTTTAACTTGCCTAATTCATAAGGTTAAATTGATGCTCTATTAACATTTGAACCTCTGATTGACCCTATTGTTATCGCATAAAAAAAGGCGACCGAAGTCGCCTTTTAATTTATTTGAACACAGTGCTTATTTTGAAATTAACACTTTTGTGCTTTTCACTTGCCTGTCTGAAGACACCTCAATCAAATAAAGTCCGTCCGATAACTCTTGTTGGAAGTTCAATTCTGTTTGAAGCGTGCCGTCAACAACATAGCGCTCACTCTGAATCTTGCGACCAAATGCGTCAAAGGTGCGAACAACAACATTATCCGATGAAATGCCTGAAATGCTAATGTTTAAATTCGTTCCATTCGAAGGATTCGGATAAACACTGAGTTCTAGATTCTCCGAAAGATGCGTTGCAAGGTCCTCCGGAACGCCTTTCGGAGAATCTTGCGAAGCATCTTGTGAAACATCTTCGGTTGAATCGACAACCATTCCCGCACTTCCAATAATACACATATAAGTCACTGGTCCCCATTGGTAGTTCGTACTCGTGTATGTGTATATTGGTGAGGTCTGAACAGCATACGTCTTGCCGTATTGAAGAGCGGTCACACTGGTTAGTGTTAAATAGTTCGAAGCGGCTCCGCGGTTCTGCTCAATAGGTAAGCCTACCGTTTGAAGGTTAAGCGGATTCACTTCCGTAAATCTCCAACGCCAGTTCGTTACACCGCAAACCCATGGCAACGAAGCCACAACAGCGCCTCTGTAACGTGGACCCGCTGAACAGCGATCACTCGTGCGTAACGAAGTCAATGCATTGGCTGAAATTGTTATCGTTGTTGGAGTTGCTGCTGGCATCTCGAATACCTCGTTGGTGCCGGCACCGTTTGGTATAGTGTATATGGTAGTAACCAAAACGTTATACATACATCCGGCTGGTAGCATCGGTGTTACACTCGTAATGGTTAAGTAATCGCTCGTTTGAGTTCTGGTGTATACTTGTCCTGCGGCAATGCCTGTTAATCCAGTCCAGGTATATCGATACTGAACCCCTGTTCCACCGCAGTATGCTGCTTTGAAGATATTACACATACCTATCGTACTTGGCCAGGAAGCGCTTGTTCCACTGTCTGATCCTCCAGCACGAAGATGACGAATACATCCTGAGAACTGTCCCCCTGCCTGTGCATTGCTGTTGTAGTTTCTTACACCAACGCGATACAATGCGCCAGCGGTTAAACCTGTCGTTGTAAGAACTTCAGTTCCGATACCAACAACAGTATTCTCAACATCTATGACGTTTCCGTTTGCATCTTGAAGTTCAATCACAATATCGTTTGCGTTACTTCCAATGAAGACAGTGAC
>CAMCUG010000039.1 GCA_945878835.1 Chryseobacterium gleum
TGTCCACCAGCCAAAACGTGTGCGCGATTTGCAACGACTTCATTCACGTTCATGTTACTCTGAGTACCTGAACCTGTTTGCCAAATTACCAGTGGAAACTGATCGTACAATTCTCCGCGAACAATTTCGTCGCACACAGCAGAAATTGCATCGCGCTTGTCGGCAGATAACACTCCTAACTGACAGTTGGCGTGTGCTGCAGCTTTCTTCAATGTTCCGAAGGCCTTAATGATTTCCTTCGGCATACTTGCCTCTGGTCCAATTTTAAAATTATTTCTAGAGCGCTCTGTTTGAGCTCCCCAATACACATGAGCAGGCACTTTTACTTCACCCATTGTGTCTTTTTCAATACGAAAATTTTCCATTATGGTACTATGTATTAAATTATAAATCGTCGTTGTCGGAATGCTGAACTCCTTTCCCTTGTCCCATTAAGAAGGCCTTCAAGAAATTATCTATTTCACCATTCATTACTTTTTCCACATCGCTGGTTTCTTCTCCGGTTCGAACGTCCTTCACCAATTTGTATGGTTGCATAACGTAGTTTCGAATTTGAGATCCCCATTCGATTTTCTTTTTCCCAGCTTCAATTTCATCTCGTGCAGCGTGACGTCTTGCAAGTTCGGCTTCGAACAATTGAGACTTCAGCAATTGCAACGCTTTCTCTTTGTTTTGAAGTTGCGAACGTGTCTCAGTGTTGTCAATGATAATTCCGGAAGGCTTGTGTTTCAAGCGAACCCCGGTTTCTACCTTGTTTACGTTTTGTCCACCCGCACCTCCTGAACGGAAGGTGTCCCAAGAAATATCTGCAGGATTGATGTGAATGTCAATGGTATCATCTACCAAAGGATAAACGTAGACGCTCACGAAAGACGTGTGTCGTTTTGCGTTTGAGTCGAATGGAGAAATACGCACTAAGCGATGCACTCCGTTTTCACCTTTCAACATACCGAAAGCGAACGGCCCTTCGAATTCGAGCGTGCATTGTTTAACTCCTGCAACATCTCCTTCTTGAAGGTCGAGTTCTTTTACTTTATGTCCGCTCTTTTCGCCCCACATGATGTACAT
This sequence comes from Chryseobacterium gleum, assembly GCA_945878835.1. Taxonomy (GTDB): domain Bacteria; phylum Bacteroidota; class Bacteroidia; order Flavobacteriales_D; family Sanyastnellaceae; genus CAIZGX01. The sequence continues at coordinate 1,069 of CAMCUG010000039.1, forward strand.
ACGCATGAGCATACTTGCCCAGTCGCAACTTTCTGTGCCACCTGCTCCCGCAGTAATTTGAAGAACAGCGCTTAGATTGTCCTCTTCAGCAGAAAGCATGTTTTTAAACTCAAGCTCTTCAAGCTCGGTCGATGCAAGTTTATATTGCCCGTCGAGTTCGGCTTCGTTTACTTCACCTTCCTTAAAAAATTCATAAAGCACTTGAGTGTCGTCAACTGCAGATTGACATTTTTGATAAGCATCTGTCCACAATTTTTTATTGCGGATTTGCTTCATGGTTGCCTCGGCTTTTTTTGGATCGTTCCAAAAGTCGGGGTCTTGTGTTAGTTTTTCGTCTTCACGAATTTGGAGGAGTTTTACCTCCACGTCAAAGATACCTCCCGAGCGCTCTCGTGCGCTCTTTCAGTTCGTTGATCGCGTCAATTGTTATCGCCATCTGGAATGAAATTTTATAGAGTAAAAGTACATCAATTAATCTAAAAACGTGTCAAAACTTTCACTCATCTCACGAAGCACTTTAAACACCTCATCGGTCTGAAAACCTTTTCGAATAAGGGCTTTCGCGGCATACTGATTTTTTAACCTTCCTTTTTTTTCATATTTTTTTTGAAGGGCGGGAAGTAGTGCACGTATTTGAAGTGCATCTCCTTCACTCGGTAAATTTCGAATAGCATCTTGAATGTTTCTGGGAGAAACGCGTTTAGCTTTTAGATGCAATTCAATTTTCCGCTTGCTCCATTTTCGAAATTCGAAATGATCGTGAGCAAACGCTGAAGCGAAGCGCGATTCGCTTAATAAATTCAGTGTAATTAATTCGGCCATGAGTGCTTGTCGGTCCTGTTGCCACACTCCGTATTGAATTAACTTCTTATCCACATCGAATGGCGCACGTTCCGCTTTATCGCAATACCGTTGAATTTTCAATCGGCATTTCGCAAGATCTAATGGCGCTTCGTTTTGCATTTTTCTAAATTAGAAATAATACTTTGTTCGGAGTGAAATGTTCAAAGGAATTATGAAATTTCTTTGTTAAATTTGTGAGAGAATCGAAGATAGAAAAATGAAAGAGGAATTAATAGGCCAGTTGCGCGACTTACTTCAAGCCGAAGATATTATGTTGGTGCGCGATCAAGTAAAAAACATTCGCAGTAACTGGAAAGCTGAAAGCGTGAAAGAGCGTCAGTTGCAGTGGGAACAATTCAAATCTGAAAATGCAGAAGGTGCGGAAGCAGATTTTGTTTATGCGCCTCATGAATTGGAAGGAACACTTCAAGAATTACTGAAAGAATACGAAGACAAAATTCAAGTGGCTGGCAAAGCGCTTGCACAGGAGCGCGCACGAAATTTCGAAATTAAATCTGACTTGTGTGATCGCATGGAGCGACTTACCAAGAACGAAGAAAATATTGGCAAAGCTTTTTCTCTTCAAAAAGAAATAAAAGGATATTGGGACAATACAGGTGATGTTCCTGGCGATAAATACCCTGCGTTAATTGATCGTTGGCACAAATCGAATCAAGACTTTTTCTATCATATCAATATCTACAAAGAACTTCAGGCGAACGATTTAAAAGTAAATCATAAGTTGAAGGAAGAGTTGATGGAATTAGCGAAAGGACTTTCTGCTATTGAGTCTATTAATGAATTGGAAGTTGAAGTACGAAGACTTCAACGCGAGTGGATGCTCATTGGTCCTTCTCCGAGAGAAACGTTCCAGCAAATGGGCGACGATTTCTTTGGAGTGTTGCGTGTTGAGCAAGAGCGAGTGCAGGCTCATTACGACACATTAAGCGCAAGCAGCAATGAAAATTTATCGAAGAAGACACTACTTATTCAACGCATGAAAGAGATTCTTGAATTGGATCTTTCTCAGAGCAACAGTTGGAACAAGTGGACCGAAGAAGTTTTAAAACTTCAAGAAGAATGGAAAACCATTGGTTGGGTGAAGAAGAAAGAGAATGAAGAAATTTGGCAAGAATTCCGTGGCTTGTGTGATTTATTCTTCACCAAACGCGGAACGTATTTCGAATCTCGTAAAGAGGTTTACGAAAAGAATAAAAAAGCTAAGGAGACAATCATCAACGAAGCTAAAACTCTTCAAGACAGCAGCGACTGGAAATTGGCCACTGAAGGAATTAAAAAACTTCAAGATTCGTGGAAACAAGTGGGTGGTGCCGATCCGAAAGAGGAACAAAAATTATGGCAGCGCTTTCGTTCTGCTTGCGACATGTTCTTCCAGAGAAAGAAAGAGCACTTTGGAGAGTTAACGGGACTTCAAGAAGAGAATTTGAAATTGAAAGAAGCATTGCTTACAGAAATTGAAAACACTCCGCTTTCTGGAAATAAAAACGAAGATCTTTCTATGTTACGTCTGTTCAATGAGCGCTGGCAAGCACTCGGACATGTTCCGAGAGAGCACTACGCAACAATGCAAGGGCGTCACAAGGCAGCTTTCGACGACAAGTATGGTAAGTTGAATACGGATCGCAAAGAAGCTGATATGACCCGTTACAAATCGCGCATTGAAACCATTAAGTCTACTGGCGACAAAGGTTTGGGCAGAGAGAAAATGATTTTGCTTGACAAGATTGATAAGTTGAAAGGTGATGTCAAATCATACGAAAACAACATGGGTATTTTCACCGGCAAAGGTGCAGAAAGCATGCGCAAGGAAATTGAAAAGAAAATTCTTTCAGCGAAACGCGAGATTGCAGAAATACTTGAAAAGATTTCTTTGATTCCGAATTAATTATTTAAGAATCTGGACATAAAAAAACCTCGGAGATTCCGAGGTTTTTCTTTTTCTACAATTTCTATTTAGTGCTGAGCGCGGTGCTTGAAATCTTCGTAAGCCAAACGTTCAATTTTCAAAGAACAATTCGCCTGAACAACTTTCATTACTCCGTCTTCATAAAGCATGTCATAAACATTTTTTGCTTCGTCTTGCTTCGCAAGAGTTTGCTTAGCCAATTGATCCAAACGCTCTTCGTCAACAGGCATTCCGTATGACTTGAAACGATCTACCAAAGAAGCTTTCACATAATCCATTGCATCGTCTACAGAAACTTTGATTTCGTTTTCTTTGATGATTTTATTTTCAATCAACTGCCACTTTAATCCGTTTGCATAGCCAGGATATTCCATTTCCAACTGAGCCATTTCAATTGGCTTCTCGTTGGTCATCAGAATGAAACGCTTCAAGAATTCGTCAGGTAATTCAATCGATACCATATCAACGATATCCTTAGCGAAATCACGTTTGAACATCCACTCTGAATCCTTTTCGAACATAGCAACTAAGTCAGCAGTTACGCGAGCCTTCATTTCTTCTTCCGAAGTTACAGTACCCGGAGTGAATAACTTGTCGAACAATTCTTCGTTAAGCTCAGCCGGTTGCATGCGCATGATCTCAGAGATTATTATCTGGAATTTTGAATCGATGTGGTGAAGGTCGTGGTGTGTAACACCCAACATGCGAGAAAGATCTTCATGATCAGCATTCAATAAGAACGGATCAACCACAGCTATTTCGCCAATGTTCTTTCCAACGAACAACGCCTTAGTTGCTTCGTCTTTGATGTATTCTAAGAATATTGAAGTCTTGTTTGAAACACCGCCTTCTTTCACAGAACCGTCTTCATTTAACTCGGCAATTTCAGCCATGATCATGTCTTCCGACTCTGTAACTTCTGGCTTAGACAATTGACCATGACGACGAGCGTATTCCTTCATTTGACGAGAGATTAACTCCTCACTCACATCTACTTCAAGCTTCGTGAACGTTTTTGATTTGTCTAATTTCAAATCGAAAGTTGGAGCATATCCAATTTCATAAGTGAACGTGAAAGTTGAAGGATTGTCCCAATCTCCAACATCATCACCATCCTTTGGAATTGGACTTCCTAATAACTCAAGTTTGTTTTCAGAAACATAATTTCCGATAGCATCTTGCAGCATTTTATTTATTTCGTCGACCAATAATGATTTTCCGAAACGTTGTTTCACTAAAGACGCAGGAACTGCACCTTTGCGAAACCCAGGTAAATCAACACGCTTACGGTAGGTCTTTAAGGCCGTTTCGTAAGTCTCATTGTAATCAATAGGGTCAAGAGTCACCTTCAGCTCTCCTGTAAGAGAGCCGGCGTTAAGTTGTTCAATATTCATAAAGATAGATTGTTCTTCCGTTGAGGAAGTGTTATTCAGCTAAAACCATTACTTGGTTGTTCAATACCTCAACGGTACCGCCAAGCACATCAAAAGTCAATTCTTTGCCTTGAGCATCTTTCACTCGCACGCTTCCTTTTTTCAATGATGAAATAAGGGGGGCGTGATTGTTCAAGATTCCCAATCCACCTGAACTTCCGGGAAGAAAAACATATTCTGCTTCTCCTTGGAAGAGGACGGTTTCTGGGGTGATTATTTCAACGCGCATAATTGCTCTTAGTTCTGTGATTCAGCCAACATTTTCTTACCAGCTTCAATAGCTTCTTCAATGGTACCTTTCAAGTTGAATGCAGCTTCAGGTAACTCATCACATTCTCCATCAAGGATCATGTTGAAACCTTTGATTGTTTCTTCAATTGGAACCAATACCCCTGGGATACCAGTAAATTGCTCTGCCACGTGGAATGGCTGAGACAAGAAACGCTGCACTTTACGAGCGCGGTATACAGCCAATTTATCGTCTTCTGATAATTCGTCCATACCCAAGATCGCAATGATATCTTGCAATTCTTTGTAACGTTGCAGTATACTCTTCACACGTTGAGCGCAAGTGTAGTGCTCGTCACCAACGATAGCCGGAGTTAAGATACGAGAAGTAGAATCCAATGGATCTACCGCAGGATAGATACCTAACTCGGCAATCTTACGGCTCAATACTGTTGTTGCATCTAAGTGAGCGAATGTAGTTGCTGGCGCAGGGTCAGTCAAGTCATCTGCAGGCACGTATACCGCTTGAACAGAAGTAATAGAACCTCTTTTCGTTGAGGTAATACGCTCTTGCATAGCTCCCATTTCAGAGGCCAACGTTGGCTGGTAACCTACTGCTGATGGCATACGACCTAAAAGAGCCGACACCTCAGAACCTGCTTGTGTAAAGCGGAAGATGTTGTCAATGAAGAAAAGGATATCACGTCCACCTGACTCAGCATCTCCATCACGGAAGTATTCAGCAACTGAAAGACCGCTCAATGCAACACGCGCGCGCGCTCCAGGAGGCTCATTCATTTGTCCGAACACCAATGTTGCTTGGCTTTCAGCAAGAGCTTTCATATCTACTTTAGATACGTCCCATCCGCCTTGTTCCATTTCGTGCACGAATGCATCGCCATATTTAATAACGCCAGACTCAATCATCTCGCGCAACAAGTCATTTCCTTCACGAGTACGCTCACCAACACCAGCAAATACAGAAAGACCTGTGTATGCTTTTGCAATGTTGTTGATCAACTCCATGATCAATACGGTCTTACCTACTCCGGCACCACCGAACAATCCAATTTTACCACCCTTAGAGTAAGGCTCAATCAAGTCAATTACTTTAATACCTGTTAAAAGGATTTCAGTAGCGGTAGACAAATCTTCGTAACGAGGAGCTGCACGGTGAATGGAATTACCATTTTCGTTGCTTACTTCTCCGATACCATCAATCGCCTTTCCAACTACGTTGAACAAACGACCTTTGATTTGATCTCCAATAGGCATTGTGATAGTGCGACCAAGAGCCACAACCTCAGCACCTCTTTGAAGACCTTCAGTTGCATCCATTGCGATAGCACGAACTGTATCTTCACCCACGTGCTTTTGACACTCTAGGATTAGATCGTCTGCGCCAGGACGCTTGATAGCAAGGGCGTCTAGGATGTTAGGAAGCTTTTGACCAGCAGGGAAAGAGATATCTACCACAGGGCCAATAATTTGAACTACTTTACCATTTTGAGTTGACATAGAAAGATTTATTCAGTTTGAATTTCGGGCGCAAAAGTAATACAGGAACTCGAATTTTTCACTGAAAAATGTCTTAATCTGCCATTTTTTATTTAACACCTCGAAAATAGAGGTTGGGCAATATTTCCGAGCAAACTCCTTTAAGCAGTTCGAACCGCCTTCAAAAGACCTTACTTTTGCAGGACCATTGACCAAAGCATGAATAACCAAGGAAATAACTCTGAAGAATCCCTGAATTCGTCTAATCTATTAGTCGTTGTCTTCAAGTGGAGAAAACATCTGTTCCTCGTAACAGCAGCAGCAGCAATAATTGCGGCAGGCGCCTCTTTTCTGATTACAGAAAAATACAAAAGCACTGTCGTGCTTTTCGCTTCGCAGCAGCACAGCTTCGGGGAGCAACTTTTAGAAGATGTAAAGAAATCTGACGTTCTTGCCTATGGCGAGGAAGAAGACGCCGAGCGATTGATGCAGATTATTAACTCGGATCAAGTTCGAGGAAGAATTATAGAGAAGTATAACCTATGGGAAGTGTATGACATTGCCAAAACAGACCGCGGAGCCAATACTTTAATTGGCAAGGAATACAACGAAAACGTTTCTGCTGACTTAACCCGCTTCGGGTCCATTGAAATCAAGGTGCTAGACGCCTCTCCAGAGCGCGCTAGAGACATTGCCAACGACATTGCACAACTTACCGACTCGGTGAGTAACCAAATGCGCAGCGACCGCGCTATGTCGGCTTTCTTGTATGCAAAGTCTTCGCTGGAAACACTTCAAACCGAAATAAAAATTCTTGAAGACTCCATGCAGTATCTCCAGGAGAAAGGCGTTTACAGCTACAAAGACCAGATTGCCTACTTAACAGAACAATTCGGAACCGCTATTGTGGAAGGACACCCCGATCGCGCGCAAGAAATCAAAGTTCAAATGGATTTTCTTTCTAAATACGGAACGCGTTACAAGAAAATTGAAAGCGAAATTGACGGAGGATATGAGAAAATGCAGATCCTGAGAAAGCGTTACGACTTGATGAAGATTGACGTTGAGTCTGATATTTCTTCGCACCTTGTTGTAGATAAGGCCGCGGCTGCCGATAAAAAGTCATACCCCATTCGATGGCTCATTGTTGTGGTGAGTGCCATGGCTACATTCGTCTTCGGCGTTGTGGTGATTTTAGTTCGCGACAACATTGAAAAGTTGAAAAAGGCGTAAGCAGTGAAGGCCTTCACAGCACTTATTCAAAACAAACCAATTCTATTTTGGGGAAGCATCTTCGCTCTTACGCAAGCGGTTGCTGTTGCGTTTGAAATATACTTTCTATTTATTCTTCCTGCTGCCCTGTTTGCCTTGTGGTTGGCCATTCACAAAATCGAATGGGTGTGGTTCTTCAGTGTAATGGCCACTCCATTGAGTATTAATTTAGAGGAGATGGAAGTGGCTCACATAGGCATGTATCTGCCTACAGAACCAATAATCGCTGCTCTTTTACTCTTGATGATTTTCAAAATCATTTCCGGAAAAAGCGTTGACCGCAGAATATTCAAACATCCTTTCACCTACATTATCGGCTTGTATTTATTGTGGATGGTTTTCACGGCGGTTACAAGTGAGTACCCGCTTGTTTCATTCAAATTCATTGCCACACGACTCTGGTTTATCTCTGGATTTTATTTACTCGGAGCTCATCTTTTCCAAGACCTTTCCAACATAAAAAAATTCTTCGCTAGCTATCTAGCTCCGTTGTGTATTGTAATCATTTACACTGTAACAAGGCACGCGCAATTCAACTTCGACAAAGAGAGTGCGCATTGGGTTATGGAACCTCTATTTAAAGATCACACGAGTTACGGGGCTGTCTTGGCTATGTTTTTTCCTGTTACCATTGGCTTACTTTTTCTGAAAAAGAAAAGCCCCTTGGTGACCTTCTTAATATACGCTGCCCTACTCATTGTGTCCATTGGACTTGTGCTGTCTTTCACACGAGCGGCTTGGGTTTCTGTTGTCGTTGCATTTGGAGTGCTCGTGGTCATGATGCTTCGCATTCCGCTTAGATATGTTCTCTTCGGGGCACTTCTATCAGGAAGTGTATTTTATGTTTCGTGGGACACTATTCAGCAGCAACTTGGGCAGAACAAACAAGAGAGTAGCGACAAATTAGATGAACACGTTTCTTCTATTTCCAACGTGTCTTCTGACGCTTCGAATTTAGAGCGATTGAATCGATGGCATTGCGCAATGGAAATGTTTCACAGAAGACCTATTTTGGGTTGGGGCCCTGGAACTTATCAATTCGTCTACGCCCCGTTTCAGCAAGCGAAGGATCGAACGATCATAAGCACAAACAATGGTGATGGTGGTAACGCACACAGCGAATACTTGGGTCCGCTTGCGGAAGAAGGGGTATTGGGCATGCTGCTCTTCATTTCAATTTTTGTGTATACTCTCATACTCGGATTTAAATTGTTTTACGCGGCTGTAGAGAGAGAGCACCGGGCAATTATAGCTAGTGCGTTCTTAGGATTGATAACGTATTTCGTGCACGGCACCTTGAACAATTATTTGGACACGGACAAGGCATCGGTGCCGTTTTGGGGATTCATGGGAATCTTAGTTGCGATGGATCTATTCCATTTGAAAAAAGAAAAAGAAACTATTTCCAGCAAATAGCCAGAATGGCTACATCGTCGTTGAACAGACAGTCCCCGCGGAATTTGTTTGCGGCATTCTCAACTGAAAGACAAACATCCTTAGCATGAGAGCCCTTTATATTTCGTTCAATGCCTTCAATTTCGAAATAATCTCCATCAGCATTGTTCACTTCAACAAGTCCA
>CAMCUG010000040.1 GCA_945878835.1 Chryseobacterium gleum
CGGTCATGGTTTCCCCCATGCATTCCCAGCAGAATGCTTGGAACAAAGGAGACTTGGTTGGCTTCATGAACGGATATTGGGAAAGTGATTCTCTTCGATTTTTGGGAAAAGATGGTGTGACTTTAGGCTGGCAATCCTCGTTGGAAAGATACCAGCGTGTTTATCCTTCAAAAGAAAAGATGGGGACATTGAAATTCGAAGAACTTCGAGTTGAAGTCTTGAATGGAAAGAACGCATACGTTGATGGTCGCTGGAATTTATTTCGAAGCGCAGATACATTAAGCGGACATTTTACGTTGCTTTGGAAACGAATCAATGGAAGGTGGGTTATAGTAAGCGACCATTCCAGCTAAAATTAATTATGCAAATTTCATTAACTGTATTGTTATGCCTTGCTACAGGAGTAGTCTCTTGGCAAGCGCTTTCGAATTCTGAACTCTTTTCGAAATTGTCTCTTTCACCATATCGCGTGAAGCATAACAAAGAGATTTATCGCATTTGGTCGCATACACTTGTGCATGCCGACATGGGGCATCTGTTCTTCAATTTATTTGCTCTTTTTAGTTTTGGAAGAGCGGTAGAGCATTATATGCCGACAACACTTTTTGCTCTTTTGTATCTGGGAGCTGCGGCGTTTGCTACACTGCCCGCGCTGAAAAAGCATGGCGACAACATCTATTACACAAGTGTTGGGGCGTCAGGTGCAGTAAGCGCTGTAATGATGCTTTATATGTTTATGTTTCCAACTTCAGAACTTTTATTTTTCTTCATTTTGCCATTACCCGGTTGGGTAGCTATTATTCTTTTCTTTGGTTTAGAATATTACATGAATAAGAAGATGAACACTAACATTGCGCACGATGCGCATTTGGCTGGTGCCGCCTTTGGTATTGCATTTTTATTGGTTTGGAAACCTGACAGATTTTTGAATTTCTTTGAGGTTGTATTTAATTCAATAGTAAGCTAGAACATGATACCAGGAGCAAATTTCAAAATGAAAAGCGGAATTAGCTGGTGGCTCTTTGGTCCAGTGTTGGGCCTTTTTATTGTAACCGGATTTCTGACTGTTCGAGATTCCTTGGTCATGTTAACTTTATACATTCCATTAACAGCGTTCATTCTAGCGATAATTTTCAATACACATTACACCATAACTTCAGAAGGAAAGTTGGAAGTGTTTTGCGGTATTTTTCCTTTTCCTAAAATTGAGATTTCTGACATCACACATTTCAAATACACAAACAACCCCATTAGCTCTCCAGCCGTCTCTTTGAAGCGACTTGCTTTGTATCATAACGGGAGAGTCTTGGTGATCATTAGTCCCGAAAACAGAGATCTTTTTGTTGAAGTCTTGAAGCAGCACAATACTTCTTTGCAACAGAAGTAATATTTGTTCGGAATTCCGTTCTACAAGGGTTATTTTTGTGCTATTGGAAACACCCGAGGAAATAGTTGTACCACCTAAGAAAAAGCGGAAGAGAAGATTTCTCTGGCTTTTGGTTATTCCTGTTTTTTTGTTGGCGTTAATTCTTTCTCTTCAAATTCATGCAGTACAAACTTGGGGTGGACATCGTTTGGCTTCTTACCTTTCTTCTGAGTGGAATAGAAAAGTAGAGATCAATCGCATTCGCATTGACTTGTGGGCGCGTGTGGTTTTAGACGGTCTTTACATAGAAGACCATAAAGGAGACACTTTGCTTTACGCAAAGGAATTACACATGGCAACCTATTCTTTTTCTTCAAGTGATTCGAGGTTCGAATCGCAAAGCATTTCGCTGCTTGAACCCAATATAGAACTAAAGCGCTACGCGGGAGAAGCAGATTGGAACTATCAATTTCTTTCCGATTATTATTCCAGCGACGAACAGGTTGATACCACGAGCACTTTCAGCATGTGGGTGGGGAAGTTGAATATTGAGAATGGAAAATTCGTTTACTTCGATTATACACTGCCCCTTGCAGAAGAAGGTGCATTCTATGAAGAGCAACTTGCTGTTTCTAATTTCTCAACTGAAATTCAGAATTTTGAAATGAATGGAGACGTTATTCAAGCCAACATTGAATCGTTAAAATTCAAAGAGCGCTCTGGGTTGAATATTGAAGATATGCACGCGCACTTTAGAATGCAAGGCAATGCCATTCAAGTTAAGGAATTGGATGCAGATTTAGGAGAAACACATTTGGTAGGAGACTTAGGAATTTATGCGCCAAATGATGAAGCTTGGGATGATTTCAACAATAAAGTTAATTGGGATATTCACTTGAAACCAACCGAATTGGTGTTGAATGACCTTGCTGTTTTTAGCAGTGATTTAAAAGGATTCAATAATGTCTTGAAGTTGGAGGGAAATATTTCCGGCTCACTGAACGATTTGAGTTTGTCGGATATGAATCTTGAGTTTGGAAGACATTCTCACTTCAAAGGAAATATTCATTTGCTTAACGCAATGAATTTAGACAGTTTGAAGTATGAGCTGGCTGCAAAGTCAATTGTAAGTAACCACACCGATCTATCGCAAATGAGATCATTTCCGTTCGATGAAGGAAAGTACATGCAACTTCCGTCCAATATTGCAGCATTAGGAAATATTCGATTTGAAGGAAATGCTCGTGGCGATTTGAATGCGTTGGATTTGTATGGAAAGACTACCACAGAAATTGGTTCGTTAACGACCGCTATTCATATGAGTGATTTCGATGCGTTGGTGAGTTATTCGGGACAATTAGAATTAGAAAAGTTCAATTTAGGAACCTATTATTCCGATGATCAAATGGGTGTTGTCTCTGCGAATATCCGACTAGACGGCACTGGTCTTGAGGTGAGCAATATGGATATGAACTTCGAAGGAGGAATTAGTGAATTAGGTTTGGGAGGATACACCTACACCCAGATGACTTCTAGCGGACATTTTAAAAATAATTTTTTCAGTGGGAAATTTGATATAGCAGATCCCAATGCTCAAGCCATCTTTGAAGGAGAAATAGATTTCACTCAAAAACAACCGCTCTTAAATTTCGAATTGAACATCAATAGATTTGATTTAACTGCTGTTGGACTTCTTGAAGATGAGACACCAGCCGTTATCGCAGGAGAATTCAATGCTCACTTAAAAGGCTTAAGTCTGACTGAAATCGAAGGTGAGTTTGTGGGAGCGAACATCGTGTACTTGATTGATGAAAAGATTAGAAAGCTAGACTATTTTACGTTAGATACAGAGCAGGATGGAGCGCGAAGCATTACTCTGAATTCTGATGTTGTATTTGCGAATATTGAAGGGAATTTTAATTATGATCAGTTGTGGCCAAGTCTTCAAGATATTATCGCGGATGCTATGCCGAATCTTGAGTATTCTTCACGTCCACACAAAGAGCAAGACTTCAACCTAACAGTTCGAATTAACGATTTTGAATTTATTTCAGCGGCATTTATTCCAGAATTGAAAATCGCACGAGGCACCTCGTTGAATTTGTTTGTCGACGAAAAAAACAATGAACTTTCAGGAACTTTAGGATCTCCGAAAATTCAGTTCGAAGATTATAAAGCGGAAGATTTAGTCTTGGATATTTCTCGCGAATTGAATTCGATTTTTCTTACTGTACAGGTAAATGAAGTTCTTGATGGGGATGCGAAATTGATAAGTAATTTGTCTTGGGACATGCAATCTTTGGGCGATACAGTATACAGCGCCCTCATGTGGGGAAATTCAGGAGAATTTCTTACAGGTGATTTGAATGGAGTCTTTTTCTTGCACAGCTTCGATGACTTTGAATACCGCACAGGAAGAAGTTCGTTGGTTGTCAATAATGAAACATGGGACTGGGCTACAAACGCTTCAATAACTCTTTGCCACAAAGACATTGGGGTGAATGGATTCAGAATGTATAATCAATCGGAATATTTGGGAATTAACGGTATCGTTTCCGAGCATCCGTCTTCCCCTATGCACATCGAATTAGGCAATGTGGATCTTTCCATATTGAACGGTTTGTTGGGTGAAGATTTGAAGTTGCAAGGAGAGGCTAACGGCGTTGTTGAATTGAGTAATGTTTACGATAAGACTATTGTTACGTCGGAATTGAATCTGTTCGAGTTGAGACTCAATGATTATGAAATCGGGAATTTGTGTGTGAACAGTACTTGGGATAGCAAGAAGGAACGCCTGCGCGCAGATGGGGAAATTGAGCGAGACAGTATTCAGCCATTGCGCTTCGCAGGCACATACACGCCAAAGAATGAAGAAAATCCATTGGACTTTTTATTAACGATGAATGGTTTTGACTTGAGTCTTTTAAATGCATTTATTGGTGAAGATGTTTTAGGAATTCACGGTTTTGCGTCCTCGATGGTTAGCTTAACAGGAACTTTGGATTCGCCACAGTTAGAAGGTGATCTAATTCTCCGAAACGCTTCGTTGGCTGTTCCTTTTTTAAAAACGAGTTACACCTTTAGTGATAAAGTTCATATTGACCCCGAGATGTTTGCCTTCAACAACATAAAAATTTATGACGAAGATGGAAACGAGGGAATTCTTACTGGGCAAGTGTTACACAAGAACTTTGAAGATTGGCAATACGATGTTTTGGTTGAAATGGAAAAGCCATTTCTTACCATGAACACCAAGGAAGGAGACAACAGCGATTTTTATGGAAAGGCTTATACGACAGGGTTTTTAGATATATCTGGATACGGAGAGCAGACGTTTTTCGATATGACATTAAAGAGTGAGAAGGGAACAACGTTCATTTTGCCAATGAGCTCTTCAGGTGAATTGCAATTCGACTCATATATTTCATTTGTAAATCCGTTAGATACTGTTACTAAAAAGGAATTAAAAGCCGACTTGAGCGGAATTACCATGAACCTGCAGCTAGACGTGACCGAAGACGCCGAGTTTCAAATTATATTCGATGAAGCCGTTGGAGATGTGATGAAAGGAAGAGGGAAGGGGCATTTGTCAATGATCATTAATAACCTAAGCACGTTCAACATGTATGGTATGTTGGAACTTACACAGGGAAGTTATTTGTTCACGTTGAAGAATTTATTGAATAAGCCTTTCGAGGTGAAGCCAGGCGGAACCATTGCTTGGTATGGAGATCCGATGGCTGCGGAACTTGATTTGCAAGCTATCTACAAAGCTTCGGCAAGCTTGAGCGATATAATTCCAGACCCTACTCAAACTTCAGGAAAGAGGGTTCCTGTGAACCTAATCATGGGCCTTCAAGGGAAAATGATGAATCCGACCATTGGCTTCGATTTGGAATTGCCGCAATCTGATCAATTGACGAAATCGCGATTAGCCAGTGTCATAAGCACAGAGCAAGAGCGAAACAGACAGGCATTCGCATTGTTGGTTATGGGTAGATTTATTAGTCCTCCGAACATTACGCAAACCGCAAGTTCAGGTGTTGGATTGGCTAGCAACGGAAGCGAATTAATTTCAAGTCAGATTTCTAATTGGTTAAGTCAGATTAGCGATGATTTTGATTTAGGATTTAACTATCGTCCAGGAGATAAAATCAGTAACGAAGAAATTGAATTGGCTTTGAGCACGCAGTTATTTAATGATCGTGTAAGTGTTACAGGAAACTTTGGTGTTGCAAGAGGAGGCGCAAACACAAGTCAAACGACGAACTACATCGGAGATGTTCGTGTGGAATACAATATTACTGAAGATGGTAAAATTCGTTTAATGGTGTACAATGAAAGTAGCGACAGTCGAATGACAACGACCGCACAGAGTCCGTATACACAAGGTATTGGTGTTATTTACCAAGAAGAGTTTGATAATTGGAAACAGTTGGCTGAAGGGATTCAGGAGTTGTTCAAGCGGAAGTCGACCAAATCCCCTGGGGACTAATCCACAAAGTGGAATATTACTTCGCTTTGAACTTCGCGATAGCTGCACGCGTAAAATCGCTTAGCACAAGATGTCCAGAAATTCCTGCTCTTTCGAAAAGTAAGGTGTCCCAGTGCTCGGTGTTTTTCCAGAATATCTTTTTCAATTCAGACATGGCTTCTGGATTGCTGTTGTTAAGCTTTTCAGCTAGCGTTTGAATAGCGGCATCCATAGCTTCAACGGTATCGAACACTTCAGCAAACAATCCTTTTTCACGTGCCCATTGTGCGCTTTGCCATTCGCTCGCATTGATTGCCAATTGCGACATAGCAGATAATCCAATTTTGCGTTCTACAGCAGGTCCAACTACGAACGGACCAATTCCAACCACCAATTCGCTTAGTTTAACGGAAGCGGCTGAAGTAGCAAAACAATAATCTACAGAAGCGGCAATTCCAACTCCACCACCAACAGCTTTGTTCTGCACGCGGCCAATGACAAGCTGCGGTATTTTACGAAGCGCATTTATTACCATGGCGAAGCCTGAGAAAAACACATTTCCTTCTTCGGTAGATTGAATGGCGACTAATTCATCGAAACTAGCTCCAGCGCAAAAAGCTTTTTCCCCTTCACTCTTCAACACAACAACACGAACATCTTTAAGAGTTCCGACTTGTTCTATGGCAGCAGCGAGTTCACGAAGCAAAGCTCCGGGAAGCGAATTGCTCTGAGTGTGAAAGAAAGTGATGGTTGCAATTCCATTTGAATTTTCTACAGATACTTTTCCGTTTTCCATAATAAATCTATGTTGAATGAAAAGGGCTGCCTAGGCAGCCCGTAATATTATCCTCTTTTTGCAATCGGTACATAATCGCGAAGAGTATGTCCAGTGTAGATTTGACGTGGACGACCAATTGGTTCTCCTTGTTCAATCATTTCTTTCCATTGTGCTACCCAACCTGGTAAACGTCCTAATGCGAACATTACCGTAAACATTTCAGTTGGAATACCAATGGCGCGGTAGATGATTCCCGAGTAGAAGTCTATGTTTGGATACAACTTACGCTCTACGAAGTATTCGTCTTTCAATGCCACTTCTTCTAGTTGCTTTGCAATGTCAAGAATTGGATCGTGAATGCCTAATTTGTTCAACACATCGTCACACGCTTTTTTAATGATACGTGCACGTGGATCGAAGTTTTTGTATACTCGGTGACCAAATCCCATTAAGCGGAAAGGGTCATTTTTATCTTTTGCTTTTGCTACCCATTTCGAAACATCTCCACCGTCGCTCTTAATTTTTTCAAGCATTTCTATTACCGCTTGGTTGGCACCACCGTGAAGAGGTCCCCAAAGCGCAGCAATACCAGCAGAGATAGATGAGTAAAGGTTACTTTGTGATGAACCAACCATACGCACGGTAGAGGTGGAACAGTTCTGCTCATGATCGGCGTGTAAGATTAATAATTTGTTCAAAGCATCATCAATCACGGGGTCAATTTCATATTCGAACGTAGGCAATGCGAACATCATGTGCAAGAAGTTCTGCGTGTACGTATATGCATTGCGTGGGTATACAATCGGGTGTCCACTGCTTACTTTGAAAGCTTGCGCAGCCAAAGTTGGCATTTTCGCCATAAGACGATGGATGGTTAAATCAATGTCTCTGAAGTTATTCGGATTTTGTGATTCTGGGTAGAATGTAGACATACTGGCTATCATGGAAGACAACACACCCATTGGGTGCGCGTGAGTCGGATACGCTTCGTAGAAACGCTTCATGTCTTCGTGCACCAATGTATGGTGACTGATGCTGTCTGTGAAGTAGCGAAGTTCTTTTTCAGTCGGAAGATCTCCGTACACCAATAAATAAGAAACTTCCAAGAAAGTACCGTATTCTGCAATTTGCTCAATTGGATAACCGCGGTACCACAATTTTCCTTCCTCTCCATCGAGAAACGTAATCGCGCTTTTTGCAGCACCGGTATTTTTGAAACCACTGTCTAAAGTAACATAACCAGTTAGGTCACGAAGCTTCGTAATGTCAATAGCTTTTTCGTTCGTAGAGCCTGTAAATACGGGTAGTTCGTATTCTACTCCGTCTAATATTATTCTTGCTGTCTCTCCCATTGCAATTGCGGATTTTGATGTGCGCAAGATAAACTAGGAATTTCCAACTGCAAAGGAAATCCGAAGGATTTATTGGAACTACGTAATTGGAAAATCGAAGATTTTATTCCTACTGCGTAATGGGAAATCCTTCGGATTTATTCCTATTTCATATTTCCTACTTTGTAATTGGAACTACGTTATGCGTACTACGTAATTGGAAAACCGTTGGTTTTTATTGGGGTTTATGATGTTCTATTCGTGAAATGACGAATAAATAGCACATAGGACTTTTATAGATATGCGTTGAATTTTGAATTCTAAATTATTAAAAATGAAAATTCAAGATTTATCCAAAGAGCTGTCTTATGACGTTTTTGATCTCTGTAACGAATTGAAAAAAGTACGTAGAGAATTTGAAGTGAGCAATCAATTGAAAAGATGCAGTACCAGTGTAGCTCGAATTGGTTCGAGATAAAATAGAGGTTTCACTTTCCATTCAGCCTTTCATTTCGAAATACCAACAACTCAGTTATCTCATTTGGCGAATCACGGTTAATTCAAAATAACTCTTCCACAAGTTAAGAGAAGTTAAGAGAGGGGAAGAACAGGTAAGATTAGTAACGAAGTTTCAATTACTTAATATGAATAAAACCTTCGGTTTTCCAATTATGAAATAGGAATAAAATCTCCGATTTTCCAATTACGCAGTAGGAATAAGACCTCCGGTTTTCTATTATTTTTTGGGAAGAAATTCCTCCACCTTCGCAATCCAAGCATCTGGACCACCCGCCATGTAGCCGTTTTGTCCAAGAGAGGCAAGGTTAATGCGTCCGTCGTCGGTTGGAGTAGGCATTACGAAATGACAAGTTGGATAGCCTTGTACAGCGAACATTTGTTGCAGTTGCTTATTTTGATCTTTAATGGTTTGAGGTTGTTCTTTTTTTCTTGGGTAATCCAACTCAACTAAAATAACATTTTCGTTCGCCCATTTTGTGAATGTTTCAGTACGAAATACTTCATTCTGCAAACGAATGCACCATCCGCACCAATCGCTTCCCGTAAAGAATAACATAATTGGTTTTTTCGTTTCGTAAGAAAGGGCAATGGCCTTGTTTAAGTCAGTCTCCCATGTTTCTGCGTCGGATTGAATTGAAGCTGTTCCAGAGGGCTTAGCAACAGTTGAAGGGACTTTTTGTCCACATGCGCTTAAGGTTAAAGACACTAAAAAAGCAGATAGAATTATTCTGAATGGCATAGTCGTCGTTGATGTGTTCATAAAGCGAATATAAGAAATAGCGATTTTACTTCACTCCACCCATTAATTTTTTAATTAATGGAGATAGAGCAATTACCACAACGCCAGCAATTAATGCGTAAATCGCTAACTGATAGTAACCGTTGGTATAGGAAATTAGTTTTTCGGTATTGGTTGCATTTTCATCCGGATTCGCCATGCCTGCGCCTAAAATTCCTGCGGCATATTGACCATAAGCCGATGCTAGAAACCACATTCCCATCATTACACCCCATAAATGTTTAGGAGCAAGCTTCGTCATGATTGAGAGTCCAATAGGGGATAGGCAAAGTTCACCAAGGGTAATCACAAGATACGCCACAGTGAAAATATCAAGCGATGTAACGCCGTTTTCATCGGCAAAGAAGCGGGTTGCATAAAAAATGTAAAAGGCTAATGCCAAAAATAAAAAGCCGAAACCAAACTTAATCATGGTATTGGGTTCCGATTTTCTTTTCGCGAGCCAGATCCAAAGAAGTCCAATCAGTGCTGAAAAAGCAAT